>JBKJOY010000209.1:0-2939 GCA_046595415.1 Thermomonas sp. | reverse complement strand
GCGCAAGCAGGATCAGGCGATACGCATGGTCGCCCCGTTGGTACCGATAACGACTACCGGCATACGCATTCGTGACCATTCAACACGACTGATGAGTCTGCCGGGGTTTCCCAATATTCAGATGGGGCCCAATTTCCACAAAGAGATGACATTGGCTGGTTACGGCATTTGAGAGCGATTCAAACGCTTGGCAAGTTGGCGACGCGGTGACCGCTCACGACCCCTTTTGTCGATTCACGATCGACTTCTTTGCGGGAGGTTGATCGATCTCTCGAAGCATTTGCTTCAGCGATCCGACCCTGTTCTGACGGTGCCGGGTAGCTACGTGGAGGCGGCTAGCAATCCTCATGCTGCTACTTTGATGGCGCCTCACTTTAAGAACACCAGTGCGTCAATTGTGCATTTGCCATCACCACTCAAGTGAATACACTAGGCTGTTAACGCCCATGCTTTATGCTGGGCTCTCTGCGGTTGCAGATCGCAGCCCGACATGACACCCGAGTTCCATAGCCAGAGCTTCGGTCACGCCGCGCACTTTTGCCCGAAGTTAGCGAGTACTGTGGTTTCGTTGACTCCGGTGACGCCATGATCGATAGCAAAATTGCGAACTTACCCGCGGCTTCGAGCGAGGCATCGCGTCTCGAGGCCTTGCGCGAGCTTCGCGTACTGGACTCTGAGCCGGAAGATGAGTTTGACGATCTCGCGCACCTTGCCTCGCTTATTTGCCAAGCGCCCATCGCCCTCGTGAGTCTGGTCGATGCGGATCGCCAGTGGTTCAAGGCGCGCTGTGGACTCGTCGCGCAGGAAACGCCGCGCGATGTGGCGTTCTGCGCTCACGCCATCGAGCAGGATGCGCTGTTCGAAGTTCCCGACGCCACGCTTGACCCACGTTTCGCCAACAACCCGCTGGTCACAGGCGATCCGTATATCCGCTCTTATGCAGGCGCTCCGCTCATCGGGCCGCAGGGATTTCGTTACGGAACACTGTGCGTCATCGATATAGAGCCTCGTCTGCTAACGGCAGGCCAGAGGGACGGCCTGATCCGGTTAGCGCGCCGTGCCAGCGAGGCACTGGAAACACGACGGCTGAAACAGCGTGCCGAAGATCGCGAAGCAACGCTTGCGCATTTGCTTGAAGCGATGCCGGATGGCGTGGTGACCTGCGACGCCAACGGCCTGCTGGGCGAATTCAACCGGACCGCGCGCGACTGTCATGACGTCGGCCCGCGCGCGCTGCCGCCGGAGGAATGGGCGGAACACTTCCACCTCTACCGCGCAGATGGCGAAGCGTTGCTCACCACGGATGAAGTCCCATTGTTGCGGGCGCTGCGTGGCGAACACATACGTGAGGCGGAAATCGTTATCCGCGCCACCGGCCAGTCACCGCGCATCGTTCGTTGTAATGGCGAGTTGGTGCGCGCGGCAGACGGCACGTCGCTTGGCGCAGTTTGCGTCATGCACGACGTGACGCGCTTGAAGGCTGCCGAAGAGCAGGCGCGGCTGGAGGCTGAGCGGTTTGCAAATGCCTTCGCCGCCGCCTCGCAGGGCATGGCGTTGGTCTCGCTGAAAGGATGCTGGCTTGAGGCCAACGATGCGCTGTGCGAGATGTTCGGGTATTCACGCGACGAGCTCCTGACGATCGACTTCCAGCAGCTCACGCATCCGGATGACCTCCAGTCCGACCTGGAACTGGTGGGTGACCTGCTTGCAGGCCGCATGCAAAGTTACCAGTTGGAGAAGCGGTACTTCCATCGGACGGGGAGCGTCATCCACGCGCAACTTTCAGTGTCGCTTGTGCACGATCCGATGGGGCGGCCATTGCATTTCGTGTCACAGATCCAGGATTTTACCCAGCGCTACCAGGCCGAGCGACGCCTGCGCGAGAGCGAGGAGACGATCCGAAGCGTGCTGGAGCATACCTACGACGCATTCGTCGCCTGCGACAACACGGGCGTGATTGTCGAGTGGAACCAAGCGGCCGAGGCAACGTTCGGCTGGCGGCGGAGCGAGGTCATGGGCCTGCCGCTGGATGACGTCATCGTCCCGCCGCGGCTGCGCGAGGCGCATCGCGCCGGGATGGACCGCTTCCTGAAAACGGGTGAGAGCCGCGTGCTTGGGCAGCGCCTGCAGCTGCCGGCATTGCATCGTGCGGGTCACGAGTTTCCGGCAGAGTTCACCATCTCGCTGTCGCAGATTGGCGAGAGGCAGGTGTTCAGCGCCTTTCTGCATGACATCACAGCGCGCGTGCAGCTCACCGAGTCGCTCAAGGCGACCGCCACCCAACTGCGCACGATCACGGATAACGTGCCGGCACTGATCTCGCATGTCGGCTCCGATTTGCGTTATCGCTTCGTCAACCGCGCACATGGCGTTTTTTTCGGCCGCGAACCGGACGCCGTAATCGGCTTGCACATGCGCGACGTCCTGAACCCGGAGCACTACGAATTCCTCCAGCCGATGATTGCGCAGGTGCAGGCTGGACAGACAGTTCCCTTCGAAGTGGATGTCCCCAACTTGCATGGCGACATCTGGCATATGCAGGTCACCTACGTCCCAGATGCGGGGCCGGACGACGTGCCCGCCAGCTTCCACATCATGGCGCGTGACCAGACTGCGCAGGTTCGCCTTTCCCGCATGCTGCTCGACCAGGTGTTGCGCGACGAACTCACCGGCCTGCCCAATCGAGCTGCGTGGAATGGGGAGCTAGGGAGGGCGATCGCACGTGCTCAGGGATCGGGAACGCCGATCGCCGTGATGTTTCTGGACTTGGATGACTTCAAGCAGATCAACGATACCCATGGGCATGCTGTGGGCGATCATGTGCTCCGGGAGTTCGCTGCCGCCCTGCGGGACACGCTTCGCCCCGAAGACATCGTGGCGCGGCTTGCCGGCGATGAATTCGTGGTGCTGCTCGACCGCGTAGCTAACATGGACGTCGA
>JBKJOY010000071.1:0-7963 GCA_046595415.1 Thermomonas sp. | reverse complement strand
CGCCTATTTCATCGCGGGTGCCGGTTCCCGGGTACAAGGGCAACTGGTGCGAGCTGGCAAACAGCACGCGCCGGTCATGTTCAAAAATGGCTTGGGTGCCGTTGCCATGATGGACGTCGAAATCCACGATGGCCACGCGCTCCAGTCCGTGCGCTGCCAACGCGTGCAGGGCGCCGACCGCGATGTTGTTGAACAGGCAGAATCCCATGGCGACATCGGCGGTGGCGTGGTGACCAGGTGGCCGCACTGCGCAAAATGCCCGCATGGTCTGGCCGCCGAGCACCGCATCCACGGCGGCAACCACGGCGCCGGCAGCGCGCAAGCCGGCTTCGGCGGATGCCGGCGACAGCACGGTGTCTGGATCCAGGAAGATGCGTTCGCGGGGTCTGGTTTCCAGCACTTGTTCCAGCAATGCGGGCGAATGCGCACGCAACAACTGGCCGCGGCTGGCACGCGGCGCCTCATGCCAGCTCAGCTGCGGAAACGCCGCATGCAAGGCATCGGTGACCGCGGACAGGCGCTCGGGGCGCTCTGCATGGGTCGGGCCGGTGTCATGCGCCAGACAGGCAGGATGCGAATAAATGCGCATCAATCGAGCCCTTCAGGCTTTGCGACGGTCGTGATTCCAGACCACTTCGCCGTGACCGCTGCTGCGTGCCAGCACCCGTGCCAGCACGAACAGCAAATCGGATAGCCGGTTCAGGTAATGGATCGCCTGCGGTCGCACCGATTCTTCGCGCGCCAGCGAGACCGTGTCCCGCTCGGCGCGCCGCACCACCGTGCGCGCGACGTGGCAACGCGCAGCTGCTTCACCACCGCCCGGCAGGATGAATTCCTTTAGCGGTGGCAAGCCGTCGTTGAAATGGTCCAGGCGCGCTTCCAGCGCATCGATGTCGGCGTCGAAAATCGCCGCATGACCTGGAATGCAAAGCTCGCCGCCCAAATCGAACAACTGATGCTGGATGCGCACCAGCAGTTCGCGGATATCGTCCGGAACGTCGCTGGCCAGCAACACGCCGATGCAGGAATTGGCTTCATCCACGGTGCCGTACGCGTTGACGCGCAAGGAATCCTTGGCGACGCGGGAACCGTCACCCAAGCCAGTCGTGCCGTCGTCGCCGGTGCGCGTGTAGATCTTCGACAGGCGGTTGCCCATCGTCGCGGCTCAGGCCGTCTGCGCGCGCAGCGCCGGGACGCGCGAGCGCAGCAGTTCGAAACCGCCAAACAACACCGCGGCATAGACCAACGTGCCAAGCACAGTCCACTGGAAGAATGGAACGCCGGCGACGTAGGTTGCGAGCAGGCCGGCAGCCGTCTTCGGATACATGCTGTCTGAGAGCCAGACGCCGAAGTTGGTCACCACGAAGAACAGCATCGAGCCCGCCAGCGAGTAAGACAGCACGCGGCCGGCGGTGACCTTGCCGCGCAGGCCGAAGCCCAGCAGGGTGGACAGTGCGATGCAGGCGTACACCAGCAGGTAACCGGCGCTGGCGAAATAGCCCCAGTAGATGCCGCCATTCAACACGCCAAGCAGCAGATCGGAGGCGAACATCGCCACCAGCGGCACCAGCAGCGCCCATTGGCGCTTGGCAAAGTAAGCGCCGCCAAACAGCGCGATGGCTTCGATCGGCGAAAAATTCGGCGGATGCGGCAGCAATCGGCTCAGCACCGCGATGAAAATCAACACGGCCAAGGTCAGCGGGCCGGCGGCGCGGTGGGTCTTGCTCGCGGGAAGCTGGGGTTGATTCATATGCGTGTTCGATCAGGCGACAGCGGAGCCGTTAGCATAGCGCAATGCCTATCAGTGACTCCCTTGCGCCGCGCCGCCACGACGTCCTGATTGTCGGGGGCGGGTTGGTCGGCGCCAGCCTGGCAATTGCATTGGAGGGCCTGGGCCTGGATATCGGCATGGTCGAGGCCAGCCCGTCTGGCGCGCTGCCGGCGGTGTTTGATGAGCGCAACCTCAGTTTTGCCGAAGCGACCGTCAATGCCTTGACCGCGCTGGGGGTGGTGCCGCTGCTGCGCAATCCCACCGGCAGCATCCGGCGCATCCACGTCAGCCGCGCCGGGGATTTCGGCCGGGTCCAACTCGATGCCAGCGCCCATGGCCGGAAGGAATTCGGACAGGTAGTCGTGGCTCGTGATTTCGGCGCGGCGCTTGAAGCGCGCCTGCTGCAGCTCACGTCGCTGACCCGCTATCGCCCGGCGCGCTGCATTGCCGTTGAACCCACCGTCGATGAGCATCGCGCAGTCCGCATCCTGACCGATGCAGGCGAAGTCTCGCTACAGGCGCGCCTGCTGGTGGCTGCGGATGGTGCCCGCAGTGACGTGCGCAAAGCGCTTGGCATCGAAGCAAGTGAGCACGATTACTCCCAGACCTTGTTCGTTACGCGCCTGCGCAGCCAACGTCCACCTGACGGCACCGCTTACGAGCGGTTGACTGCACGTGGCCCAACCGCCTTGTTGCCGCGCGGCGATGGCTATTACGGGCTGGTGCACGGGGTCGCGCGCGAGGAAACCGACGCAGTCGCTGCATTGAGCGAAGCCGACTTCCTGGCGCGGGTGCAGTCGGTCTTCGGATGGCGCGCGGGTCGGTTCCTCAACTGCGGTCAGCGCAGCACCTATCCCATCAGCGGTTGCGTGGCAAAGCGCTTGACCGCGCCACGTGCCGTGCTGGTCGGCAATGCGGCGCAGTCACTGCATCCGATTGGCGCGCAGGGCTTCAACCTGGGCTTGCGCGATGCATTGACGCTGGCCGAAAGCATCGCCGCGCATGCCGATGACCCCGGCGCGGATGCGGTGTTGTCGGAGTACGCCAGGCGCCGTCAACCAGACCGCGAGCAAACGCTGGCGTTTACCGATGGCTTGGCCAAGTTGAGCGCGAACGACGCGGCGTTACTGCGTCCACTGCGCAGCGCAGGATTTGCCTTGGGCGACTCACAAGCCTGGCTGCAGGGCTGGCTGGTGGGTGGTGCGATGGGCTATCGCGGTGATGTCCCCAGCTTGTGTCGAACGCGAGTCGTCGCATGACTGAACCTCGGGGCCGACGCGGTTCGCTGGATGCAGTCGTCGCTGGCGGCGGCGTGGTGGGCGCGGCTACTGCATTGATGCTGGCGCGTGAAGGCTGGTCGGTCGCGCTGGTCGAGCCGCGACAGCCAAGCCCCTGGGCGCCGCAATCGCGAGATCCGCGTGTGTTTGCGTTTGCCTTGGACAACGCCCGCCTGTTCGACGATCTCGGTATCTGGCCGGCGGTACGTGATGCGCGGGTGCAGCCGTATCGCCGCATGCGTGTGTGGGATGCGGCGGGTGGCGATGCCTTGGTGTTCGATGCCGACACGCTTGGGCAAGCGCAGCTTGGCTGGATCGTGGAGAACGCATTGCTGGTGGATCGGCTGTGGGCGGCCTTGCCGGCCGCTGGCGTGCGCATGCAGTGTCCGGCGCGGATTGAAGCACTGGAGCAGGATGCGGCTGGCGTGCGCCTGCAACTGGACGATGGCGTGCAACTGCATGCGCGGTTTGCTGTCGCTGCAGACGGTGCACAGTCCGCCTTGCGCGGGTTGGCAGGAATTGCCTGCACGCACCACGACTACAAGCAGACAGGCGTGGTCGCCTTCATCACGACCGGACAGCCGCATCAGGAGACCTGCTGGCAGCGATTCCTGCCGACCGGACCGTTGGCCGTATTGCCGTTCAACGCCGATAGCGACTCCGCATTGAAAGGCCATGTCAGCTCGATCGTATGGACGCTGCCCGAGACCGAAGCCACGCGCTTGCTCGCCGTCGATGACGCAGTCTTCGAAGCCGAACTGACGGCTGCCTTTGGCGGCACACTTGGCGCAATGACGTTGGCGTCGCCACGCGCAGGCTTTCCATTGCAACGCCAATTGGCAGAAACCTTCGTCAAGGATCGCGTCATCCTGCTGGGCGATGCGGCACACGCGGTGCATCCGCTGGCAGGGCAGGGTGTGAACCTGGGTTTGCGTGATGTGGCGGCATTGCGCGATGTCGTGCGTGCTGCGGCCCGACGCCAGCCGGAGGTGCCGTCATCGGCTCGGCTCGCGCGCTGGGCACGTGAGCGACGCAGCGAGAATGCCGTCGCCGGGCATGCCTTCGATGCGATCAACCGTGCCTACAGCAATGATGCGATGTGGCCCACGCTGCTGCGCGGGCATGCACTCGGTATTGCCGGCAAACTACCGCCGCTGTCGCGCGCACTGTGGCGGCACGCCACCGGCGTGTGATGCAGCGCCCGGTTTAAGGAAGCTTGCTCAGCGGCGCTTGATGGTCGCAAACACCGTGATCTCTTCGCGGTCGTGATACAGCTGTTTGGCACGAATGATCAGCGGTTTTTCGGCTTGCTGTGCGAACAAGTCCAGGCACAACTGGGTCTCCTGCCAGCGCTTCTTCATCGGCAATTTCAGGTTGAATACCGTGTAACGGCACCAGCCTTCGCGGAACCAGGTTGCCATGCGTTCGGCGACGCGGCGTGGTTGCTCGACCATGTCGCAGACCATCCAATCCACCGGTTGTGGTGGCTGCCAGCTGAAACCATCGGCGCGCAGGTGTTCGACCCGGCCAGTGTCCAGTAATTGGCCTTGCAGCGGACCGTTGTCGATGGCTTGCACATGCAGGCCGTTGCGCACCAGCACCCACGTCCAGCCACCCGGGGATGCGCCGAGGTCGGCCGCGCGTGCGCCGTCGTGCTTGAGCGAAACGCGTTCGCGCTCATCCACCAGCACCAACAGCGCTTCCTCCAGCTTCAACGCCGAACGCGATGGCGCCTCTGCATGCGCGCGCAGGCGCGGGATGCCCAGCGGCCATGGCGCACTGTCTTCAGGCTCGCTGCTGGCGAGCATGGCAGTGCCGCCTTCCAGCAGGCACACATGCAGCCGTTGCAAGCGCGGGTTGTCTTCCTTGGTCAGCGCGCCGGACTTGCGCAACGCAGGCCGCAGCGCATTGCCCAGGCTGCGGGCGAGGCCCGCCATGGGTTTGTCGACATCGGAATCGGGATACTCCATGACCAGTTCGCCGAACCGGATGCCGGGCGGCAACGCGGCCAGCATCGGCGTGATGCGATCGCGCGGATCCAGGCCGTGCAGGCTGGCGAACAGGCGCAGTTTCTGCCGCGCGAAGATCAGCGTCGACCATGGCAGTGCGCGCGATAGCGCATCGGCGTCATCACACAGGAACTGCACATAGCCGCTGTTGCGTTCGGTACGCGCGTAACCGGCAAACCCGGCCTGCGCCGCGCGCTCGGTCAACTCGCCAGCGAGTTCCGGTTCGAAGCCTGCCCGGCAATAACAGAGCAGGCCCGCTAGCGCCGAGCCGTCAATAGCGCTGCCCGCCCAGTTCGCCGTACATGCGCAGGACCGCGCAGGCGGCCTCGCGCTCGATATCGCGAACCACTGCAATGCCGCGCGCGTTCAACTCACCGACCCAATCCTGCGGCAGCGGGCCTTCATCGAAATCGGTCAACGCCATCACGTCCTCGGCCCGGGCACCAATCAGCAAGCGATCAATGCCGGCCCAGACGGTGGCGCCATAACATTGGCAGCATGGCTGCGATGAGGTTGCCAAAGTGATCGGTCCGACCGGGTTGTCATCCGCGTCGCGATTCAGGCGCAAACGCTGGGTGCGGCCCTGGGCCAGCATGTACGCCATCATTTCCGCGTGCGCCACCGAGCAGGCATGCGGCACCACGCGGTTGACGCCGATCGCGATGATGCGGTCGTCCGCACCGAAGACCGCTGCGCCGAACGGGCCGCCGGAATTCGCTTCGACATTCTGCTTCGACAAGTCAATTGCCAGGGCGACCTTGTCGGCATCGCTGGCATACGCGCGCGACCCATCGACGTATTCGTGCACCCATGCAGGAAGGGTGAGGTGGACTTGTGCGTACAGCATCAGGCCCCCTTGCCTTTGGCGGGTGCCCAGGTATCGCGCAGGGTCACGCTGCGGTTGAAGACCGGCGCTGCGGCGGTGTGGTCGTAGCGGTCGGCGACGAAATAACCGACGCGTTCGAACTGGAAGCCCTGCTCCGGCGTAGCATCGGCTGCCGCGGGTTCCACGTAGCCGGTGACGGTGCGGCGCGAGTCGGGATTGAGGTAATCGACATATGTCTTACCGTCCTGGTCATTGTCCGGATCCGCCACCGTGAACAGGCGGTCATACAGCCGGATTTCCGTGGCGACCGCATGCTTCGCACTCACCCAATGGATGGTGCCCTTCACCTTGCGGTTGGCGCCTTCCATGCCGGGCCTCGAGTCGGGGTCCAGCGTGCCATGCAGTTCGAGGATGTTGCCGGCGGCGTCCTTGATGGCCTCATCGCAACGGATGATGCCGGCGCCGCGCAGTCGCACGTCACCGCCCACGGTCAGGCGCTTGAAGCCGGGCGGCGGCACTTCGGCGAAGTCCTCGCGTTCGATCCACAGTTCGCGCGCGAACGGGACTCCGCGCGTGCCCTTGCTTTCGTCCTTCGGGTGGTTGGAGAACTGCAGGACTTCGGCGTGGTCCGCGGGCAGATTGGTCAACACCAGCTTGAGCGGATCGACCACGCCCATCCGACGCTGCGCGGTGCCGTCGAGATCATCGCGCAAGGCGCCTTCCAAAATCGAGATGTCCAGCAATGAGTTCTGCTTGCTGATACCAACCCGTTCCACCATCAGGCGCAATGCGGAAGGCGTGTAGCCACGGCGGCGGATGCCTTGCAAGGTCGGCATGCGTGGATCATCCCAACCATCCACCAGGCCGTCGTTGACCATCGCCAGTAGCTTGCGCTTGCTCATCACCAGAAAGTTGAAATTGAGCCGGGAAAATTCGATCTGGCGCGGCTTGGCGGCTTCGAACGGCAGGCCCGTGTCGGTCAGCGACTTCAACAATTCGGGTGAATTGGCAAGATCGACGCGATCCACGCACCAGTCATACAGCGGGCGGTGATCCTCGAATTCGAGCGTGCACAGTGAATGGGTGATGCCTTCGGCCGCATCGCTGAGCGAATGCGCGTAGTCGTACATCGGATAGATCGGCCATGCGTTGCCGGTGTTCTGGTGTTCGACATGCTTGATGCGGTACAGCGCCGGGTCGCGCAGGTTGATGTTGCCACTGCCCATGTCCATCTTCGCGCGCAGCGTGCGTGCACCATCCGGGAATTCGCCGGCACGCATGCGCCGGAACAGGTCGAGGTTTTCCTCGATGCCGCGTTCGCGGAACGGCGAGTTGCGGCCGGGTTCGGTCAGGGTGCCGCGGTATTCGCGAACCTCATCGGCGCTGAGGTCACAGACGAAGGCGTCGCCTTGCCGGATCAGCTTTTCGGCGGCCAGATAGAACACGTCGAAATAGTCCGAGGCATGGCGCAAGGCGTGCCAGTCGAACCCCAGCCAGCGCACATCGTCCAGGATCGCGCGGACGTATTCCGGGTCTTCCCGCGCGGGATTGGTGTCGTCCAGGCGCAGGTTGCAGTCGCCACCGAACTCGGCCGCGATGCCGAAGTCCAGACAGATCGCCTTGGCGTGGCCGATGTGCAGGTAGCCGTTGGGCTCCGGCGGGAAACGCGTGCGGATGGCGGCGTGGCGACCACTGGCCAGGTCGTCGCGGACGATCTGGCGGATGAAGTCCCGCTTCTCTGGCGCCGAGGCATCGGCGTCCGGCCTGGTAGGCGGCATGGCGCCCGCAGGAATACGGTCAGGGGTGCCGTTGGCGGCGGGATGTGGACTGGATGTGGACACGTGGGCAGCGTTGGTGGGGCAGCGTGCAGTGTAGCGGAGCCCCTGCAGGCAGTGCTTTCGTGATCGCTGGCACGGTTCGTGCTTGCCTCCTGTCACGGAGGAGAACCCATGCGCACTGTCTACAACGCCGCCAACCTGATCGACGCCCATTTGGTCCGCCACGCCCTGGAGCAGGCGGGCATACCGGCGTCCGTGCGCGGCGAAGCGCTGGTGGGCGGGATCGGCGAGCTGCCACCGAT
>JBKJOY010000326.1:0-2909 GCA_046595415.1 Thermomonas sp. | reverse complement strand
GCTGGACGGCGTGCTCAGGTCACTGCAGCGTACTGCCTTCGGAGCACTGATCGCTGCGGAGTTGCAGTTGGTGCTGCGCCCGCGCCGTGCCTGGTGGTGGCTCGCGCTGCTGGGCGCGTGGGGCACGCAGGCCTTTGCGCCGGGCATGGCAATGTCCATTGCCATCATCATCGGCTGGACCTTGTTCCTCGACGTCTTTGCGCGACTGATCCTTCGCGAGCACGACACGCGCACATCGGAGCTGGTGTTCAGCGCTCCGCAGATGCAGGGCAGGTTGCTGGGTGTGCGCATTCTGGTTTCGGTGGGGCTGGCATGGGCGGTCACGTTGCCTGGGCTGCTGCGTCTGGCCGTGACGCATCCGCAAGCCGCGTTGGCCACGGTGGTCACCGGTGCATCGCTGGCGCTGTGGGGCCTCGCCTGTGGCGCGCTGGTGCGCAATCCTCGCCTGTTCGAGCTTCTGGCATTGGCGGCGGCCTATCTGGGTTTGCAGGGCGGCGCCGTATTGAACGTGCTGGCCGCGCCAGCAGACACGTTGCGCTGGCATTTGCTGGCGTTGCCGCTTGCTGCCGTGGTGCTGTCATTGGGGTGGTACCGGGGGCTGGCTGCACGGCGCTGAACGCACGCAGATTGTTTGCGATACTCCAGTGATGCACAAACTACTTGCTGCCTTTGGCTGCGTTGTCCTGTCCTTCGCCAGTGGCGTACCTGTGCGTGCGGCGGAACCGCAAACGCATGCGATCCGCACCATTGTGTTGGTCCGCCATGGCAACTACGAAGCCGACCCCACGATCGAGGAGAGGATCGGTCCGCCCCTGTCACCGATCGGTGTGGCGCAAGCGCATCTGGCGGGCGCAGCACTGATGCAACTGCCGCTGCATTTCGATCATCTGTATGTCAGTCCGATGCAACGTGCGCGTGATACCGCGGCGGTCATTGCCGAAGACTTCCCAGGACGCGCCTTCGAAGTCGTCGACGATCTGGCCGAGTGCACCCCACCGACGCGTCGAACCGAGATCACCAAGAACGAAAAGCCCGCGGACCTGGCGGCGTGCAAGCAAAGACTGGATCGCGTCTTTGAGCGCTTTTTCACGCCGGCGACCGCGGGCGATCAGGCCGATATGCTGGTCTGCCATGGCAACGTAATCCGTTACCTCACCACCCGTGCGCTGGGCGTGGACACTGCGGCGTGGCTGGAAATGTCGGTCGGCCATGCCAGCTTCACCACGATCCGCATCGAGGCCGATGGTCGCATCAAGGTCATAGCCGTCGGTGATGCAGGGCACATCCCGCCGAACATGCGCACCGGTGCGACGGGTGACGCCATGCGCACTTTGGCGATTCCGCGCTTGCCAGAGTTGCAGCCAGCGCGATGAGCACCGCATGCACGTTCCTCCATTTCCAGCAGCCGCAGGCCAGATGACATGAACACGACCTCGCAGTATCCGATTGGCATGCCCGGCCAGCCCTGGGGCGAGGCGGCAAAGGCCGAATGGCGTGCGCGCCAACGCGTGCAGCGCAGCTACATGGATGACGTGGTCACGATCGTCGATCGACTGCGCGCCGACTTCGACGTCGAACACTACGGTGATCTCGATTACCCACCAGACCGCTATCCATTGTTCGCGATCAGGAGCCGCCATTGGCAAGACGACTTGCCGGTGATGCTGGTGACCGGTGGCGTGCACGGTTACGAAACCAGTGGCGTGCACGGTGCGCTGCAGTTCGTGGAGCGACACGCGAGGGACTATGCAGGTCGCATCAACCTGCTGGTCGCACCCTGCGTCAGCCCTTGGGGCTATGAACGGATCCAACGCTGGAACGCGCACGCGCTTGATCCCAACCGGTGTTTCCATGCAGGCAGCCCGGCGCAGGAGTCGGCGGCTTTGATGCGATTGGTCGCGCCTCTCGCGGATCGCGTGCTGGTGCACATCGACCTGCATGAAACCACCGATAGCGACGAATCCGAATTCCGCCCCGCGCTGGCCGCGCGAGATGGCACGCCGTTCGAGCCCGGGTTGATTCCGGACGGCTTCTATCTGGTGGACGACAGCGCGGCGCCGCAGCCCGGATTCCAGCAGGCGATGATCGAAGCCGTCGCGAACATCACCCATATTGCGCCGGCGGATGAGCGAGGCGAGATCATTGGCTCAACCGTGGTCGCACCGGGCGTGATCGAATATGCACTTGGGCCACTGGGCCTGTGCGCGGGCATCACCGGTGCACGCTACAAGACCACCACCGAGGTCTATCCCGACAGCCCGCGCGCAACGCCGCAGCAATGCAATGACGCGCAAGTTGCGGCAGTCTGCGCCGGCATCGAGTTCGCGTTGGAGCATGGGCGATGACGCGGATAGCGGCGATCTTTGCCGTCCGCAGCCAATGCTGAAATCGGGACGCGTGTTGCGATAAGGTCAAGCGATTACAAACCGGAGTAGCTCATGTCGATGCCACCGAGGAAAACAGTCAAGGACTTCGATCCAGATGTCATGCGGCTCTTCGATCAATATGTCCACGGGGCGATTGATCGACGCGGGTTCCTGTCCTGTGCAACGAAGGTCGCGGGGGCTGCCGCGGCCGCCGGATTACTGGCGGCATTGACGCCGCAATTCGCTGCGGCGCAACAGGTCAAGCCGGATGACGAACGCTTGGCAGCGCGCTATCTGGAATTTCCTTCGCCCGATGGCTACGGCACCGGGCGCGGTTATCTGGTGCGGCCGGTACACGTCGACCTTGCGTTGCCATTGGTGCTGGTGGTGCACGAGAACCGCGGCTTGAATCCGCATATCGAGGATGTCGTGCGTCGCTTGGCACTGGCGGGTTTCATTGCATTTGCGCCTGATGCGCTGTTCCCGTTGGGCGGCTATCCCGGCGAAGAAGACAAAGCACGTGCCTTGTTTCCCACGCTTGAC
>JBKJOY010000311.1:0-5022 GCA_046595415.1 Thermomonas sp. | reverse complement strand
CCCGACTGGAACACCACGCTGCCCATACTGGCGCCGCGGGCAAACTGCTCACGCTTGAGCGCCCTGGCAAACAATGCGTTGTAGATCGGCCCGAGGAATGCGCGGCCCACGCCGCCCACCGCGATGGCGAGATAAATCGTCCACAAGCTATCTGCCGTCACGCCACGAGCCGCGAGCAACGCCAGCGCGCCGGCGTTCAATGCCAAGCCAATACAGGCGGCAGCGCCGAGCTTGCGCCGCGGCAATGTATCCACCAGGTGGCCGGCGAAGGGAGCCACGCAGAAATACGGGATGACCTCGGCCAGCCCGATCAGGCCCAGCGACCAGGGATCGCCAGTGAGTTCGTACACATGCCAGCCCACGGTGACCGCGACGATCTGATACGCCAGCAGCGTGCAGATGCGATAGAGCATCAGCCAGCGGAAACCGGGGACGCTCGTCGGCGACAGCACCAGTGCGGCGTCGACGGCGCCGTCCGTCGGCGTGTAGCTCATGCGGCCAACGCGCCCCGTGCGTGGTCCTGGATGAACGCCAACAACGAGGTCAAGCCATTGCTGCGTGTCGGTGACAGGTGCTTTGCCAACCCAATGGCCGCGATGAAATCCGGTGCGGTCGCGACGATGTCACTTGCGCTGCGGCCGGCGTACACCCGTAACGCGAGGAACACCAACCCGGACACGATCGCCGAATCACTGGCCGCGACGAAGTCCATGCGATTGACGTCGCCAGAGGGCACGATCCAGACCATCGACTGGCAGCCGAGCAGGCGGTGCTCTTCGGTTTTCAAGGCATCAGGGAATGACGGCAGCTTGCGGCCCAGGTCGATCAGATACTGGTAGCGCTCCGACCAGTCGCTGAAGAACGCGAATTCCTCGGCAATCGTGGCCTGCGCCTCGGCGGGCGTGGATTCGAGCGGGAAGAGTGAATCGCTCATGCGCGTTTCCAACGCACGCCGGCGGAAGTGTCCTCCAGCAGGATGCCTTCATCGGCGAGTTGCTTGCGTAGCGCGTCCGCGCGTGCGAAATCGCGTTGCAGCTTCGCCGTATTGCGTTCATCGACCAATGCCTGGATGCGGGCATCGTCGTCGCCAGACACGCCGCGTGCGAACCAGTCCGCAGGTGACTGTTGCAACAGGCCCAGTGCGAGTCCGGCACCTAGCAGTTCCGATTTCAGCCGAGTCTTATCATCGACCGACACGGCTTTGCGTGCCTCACCTGCAACACGCGACAGTTCGGCCATCGCTTGCGGCGTGTTGATGTCGTCATCCAATGCAGCTTCGATGCCGGCCGGGATGAATGCGGTCGCTTCTATATCGACGAGATCGCGCAGCGTGCCGTAGAGCCGGTCCAACGTGCGCATGCTTTGTTCGATCAGCGTGTCCGACCATTCCAGCGGTTGCCGGTAATGTGCTGAGAGCAGCGCATGGCGGAGCGCTTCCGGCGGATGCGCGCGCACCAGGTCGTGGATCTTTTCGATATTCCCGACCGACTTGCTCATCTTGGCGCCGCCGAAATTCAGCATGCCGTTGTGCAGCCACCAGCGCGCGAATGGAGCGCCGTCGTGGGCGCATTCGCTCTGCGCGATTTCGTTCTCGTGGTGCGGGAACTGCAGGTCGATGCCGCCGGCATGGATGTCGATGGTCGGGCCGAGATGCGCTTCGGCCATCGCCGAGCACTCGATATGCCAGCCCGGACGCCCACGTCCCCATGGCGAGTCCCAGCCGGGCAGGTCGTCGGTGGACGGTTTCCACAGCACGAAGTCGCCGGCGTCGCGCTTGTAGGGCGCGACTTCAACCCGTGCACCCGCCAGCATTTCGTCGGGATCGCGGCGCGACAGCTTGCCGTAACCGGGATTGCTGGCCACCGAGAACAGCACGTGGCCTTCTGCCGCGTAGGCATGGCCATTGGCGATCAAGCGCTCCACCATCGCGATGATCTGCGGGATGTGCGCGGTGGCTTCCGGCTCGATGTCGGGCGGCTCCACGCCCAGTGCGGCCATGTCTTCACGATAGGCAGCGGCGTATTTGTCGGTGATGACGGAGATCGGCGTGCCGAGTTCACGGGCCGCCGCGTTGATCTTGTCATCGACGTCGGTGATATTGCGCGCGTAGCGCAGGCCGCCGAATCGGCGCCGCAGCAGCGCGGCCAGCACGCCGAACACCACCGGCCCGCGCGCATTGCCGATGTGGACGTAGTTGTAAACGGTCGGCCCGCACAGGTACATGGTCGGGGCGGCAGGATCGAGTGGCGCGAATGGTTCGACGCGTCGCGTCAGCGTGTTGTACAGGGATAACTTGCTAGAAGACGGGCTCATGGCGGCAGGTGCATGGGGTTGCGCATTGTAGCGGGCCCTCGACCATGCCCGCGCTAACCCAGGCTGCCGCTCGCGTCTGGCAACGCAGGCGTCACTACAGCGGGGATTCATCCCCTGACGACCGTGCGTCGCTAGACTTGGGGCCATGTCGCCACGTCCTAGGGTCCTCAATCTATCTCTCGTTGCCTTCGCCTTGCTGGCGGTTGCCCCGGGTGTGCATGCCCAGGACGCGGGCTCAGAGATGGTGATCCCGCAAGAGAACGTGCGCTACGACTACGCACAGGTGCTGGATGTGGATCCGGTCTACCAAGTGTTGCGAAGCTCACGAATGGAACAGGTTTGCGATGTGGTGAAGAAACCCACAGCAAGCAACCCCTTGTCGCGGGTGGTCGGCGTGGTCAAGGAGCGATTGGGCGGCGCATTGTCAGATGGCGACGACGGTGATTTCGAGAACTGCAGGATGCAGCCGGTGGTTCGTGAGTTCCGTCGGCCCATCGCCTATGACGTGGATTACGTCTACAAAGGCAGCAAGTTCCGCACGCGGATGGCGCGAGACCCGGGCAACCGGCTGCGCGTGCGGGTGTCCATCACGCCCGACCCGACTCCGATCCGATAAAGCCGCCTGTCACCTGCTTGCGCGGGTGCTTGCGGCATGCGAGCATTCAAACCTGATGAACATGCATCTCTCCACGCGTTACGCGAACAGTGCCCGGATGGCTTCGGGCATGACGTCGCGTGCGCGCCGACCGGAAACCTCACCTCACACTGGGTAACCGGAGCGCAACACCGTTGTCGCAACCTTCCGAACCCAGCCAGCGTGCTGGGTTTTTTCGTTTGATGTGCATGGATGCACGAATGCCGCGGGAACATGGATGTGCAGGAGCGGCGTATGTGCATGGATGCACGAATGCCGCGGGAACATGGATGTGCAGGAGCGGCGCACGTGCATGGTTGCACAAGTGCCACAGGCGGCTCTGCACTTCCCGCGGTCGCACGATGCGCAACACCAGTTGACACACACCAAGGACCACCGATGAAGCATTTCTTGAATACCCAGGACTGGAGCAGGGCCGACCTGGATGCCTTGCTGGCGCGCGCGGCGATGTTCAAGCGCTCGAAACTCGGTGACGAACTCAAAGGGCGGTCGATTGCGCTGGTGTTCTTCAACCCGTCGATGCGGACCCGGACCAGTTTCGAGCTGGGCGCGTTCCAGCTCGGTGGCCACGCCATCGTCCTGCAGCCAGGCAAGGATGCGTGGCCGATCGAGTTCGACCTTGGCACGGTGATGGATGGCGATACCGAGGAACACATCGCCGAAGTGGCCAGGGTGCTTGGCCGCTATGTCGACCTGATCGGCGTGCGCGCGTTCCCGAAGTTCATCGACTGGTCGCGTGATCGCGAGGACCTCGTGCTCACGAGTTTCGCGAAATACTCGCCAGTACCCGTCATCAACATGGAGACGATCACCCATCCGTGTCAGGAGCTCGCTCACATCCAGGCGCTGCAACAGCATTTCGGCACGGCCGACTTGCGCGGCAAGAAGTACGTACTGACATGGACGTACCATCCGAAGCCGCTCAATACGGCAGTCGCCAATTCCGCGCTCACCATTGCCACGCGCATGGGCATGGACGTGACCTTGCTGTGCCCAACGCCGGACTACATCCTCGATGAGCGCTACATGGGCTGGGCTGCGCACAACGTGGCCGAAAGCGGTGGCTCGCTGGCGGTCAGTCATGACATCGAGAGCGCCTACAGCGGGGCAGACGTGGTCTACGCGAAGAGTTGGGGTGCGTTGCCATACTTCGGCAACTGGACGCCTGAGAAGCCCATCCGCGACCAGTTCAAGCACTTCATCGTCGACGAAGCCAAGATGGGACTGACCAACCACGGCGTGTTCTCCCACTGCCTGCCGCTACGCCGCAACGTCAAGGCGACGGATGCGGTCATGGATTCGCCCAGCTGCATTGCCATCGACGAAGCCGAGAACCGCCTGCATGTGCAGAAGGCGATCATGGCTGCGCTCATCGCCCAATAAACCATTCCAAATCACACTCTCGACTACAAACGCCGGACACTTTCCCCACATGAGCAACCAAGACATCGTCCTCGCCTTTTCCGGCGGCCTCGACACCAGCTTCTGCGTGCCCTACCTGAAGGAAGCCGGCTGGAACGTGCATACCGTGTTCGCCGATACCGGCGGCGTGGATGCAGAGGAACGCGCCTTCATCGAACAACGCGCGGCGGAACTCGGGGTGGCCTCGCACGTGACCATCGATGGCGGCCCGGCAATCTGGAGCGGCTTCGTCAAGCCATTTATCTGGGCGGGCGAGGGTTATCAGGGACAATATCCGCTGCTGGTGTCCGACCGTTACCTGATCGTCGATGCCGCGTTGGCGCGCGCGAACGATCTGGGGACAAAGGCCATCGCACATGGTTGCACCGGCATGGGCAACGATCAGGTGCGCTTCGATCTGGCGGTGAAGTCCAGCGGCGACTACCAGATCATCGCGCCGATCCGCGAAATCCAGAAAGAGCACACCCAGACGCGCGCGTACGAGCAGGCTTACCTGGAGCAGCGCGGCTTTACCGTGCGCAGCAAGCAGAAGGCCTACACCATCAATGAAAACCTGCTGGGGCTGACCATGTCCGGCGGCGAGATCGATACCTGGGAAGCGCCCGGCGAAGGCGCTCGCGGCTGGTGCGCCA
>JBKJOY010000182.1:0-7024 GCA_046595415.1 Thermomonas sp. | reverse complement strand
TATTGCGGCTTGGTCAGGCCCAACGCATGAGCCTTGATCGCACCTTGAGTCGCTGCAACGCCCGAGTCATTTGCGGGGGATTCCCCGATCCTGCCAGTCATCGCGGAGTGTCATCTTGAGTTTACGGCGCGCGAAGTCGCAGCCGGTGCGACAGGATCCACCTAACCTGCTTCCAGACCCGACACACCCTTTGAGGAACAAGACCATGGATGAGAACAAGAAGCGCGCGCTTGCGGCGGCCCTGGGCCAGATCGAGAAGCAGTTCGGCAAGGGATCGGTCATGCGCATGGGTGACCGCGCAGTCGAAGCCGTGGAAACCATCGGCACCGGCTCGTTGATGCTGGATATCGCCTTGGGCATCGGTGGCCTGCCGAAGGGCCGGGTGATCGAGATTTACGGCCCGGAGTCGTCCGGCAAGACCACCTTGACCCTGCAGACGATCGCCGAATGCCAGAAAGCCGGTGGCACCTGCGCGTTCATCGACGCTGAGCACGCGCTCGATCCGACCTATGCCCAGAAGTTGGGCGTCAACCTGGACGAGCTCTACCTGTCGCAGCCGGATACCGGCGAGCAAGCGCTGGAAATCGCCGACATGTTGGTGCGCTCCAATGCGGTGGACATGGTGGTGATCGACTCGGTTGCTGCACTCACCCCGCGCGCGGAAATCGAGGGCGAGATGGGCGACCAGCTGCCAGGCCTGCAGGCACGTCTGATGAGCCAAGCGTTGCGCAAATTGACCGGCAACATCAAGCGCAGTAACACCATGGTGTTCTTCATCAACCAGCTGCGGCAGAAGATCGGCATGATGATGCCGGGCCAGAGCAATGAAGTGACCACCGGCGGCAATGCGCTGAAGTTCTATGCCTCGATTCGCTTGGACATCCGCCGCATCGGCGCGATCAAGAAGGGCGACGAGATCATCGGTAACCAGACCCGGATCAAGGTCGTCAAGAACAAGCTTGCGCCTCCGTTCAAGCAGGTGATTACCGAGATCCTGTACGGCGAAGGCATCAGCCGCGAAGGCGAACTGATCGAAATGGGTGTCGAGGCCAAGTTGGTCGAGAAGGCCGGCGCTTGGTACAGCTACGACGGCGAGCGCATCGGTCAGGGCAAGGAAAACGCCCGCACCTACCTCAAGGAGAATCCGGCCCAGGCCAAGAAACTTGAAGCGGCCTTGCGTGCGCAGTTCGTGCCGCAAGAAGCCCCGCGCGAAGAAGCCGACGACGCTGCCAAGGACGACTGATGCGGTCGGGTGACGGCGGTGATGTGGCGTCTTTGTCATCGTCGCCTCGACGCCGTCGCCCGGACCTCACGCCCACCCAGCGCGCGATGGGTCTGCTGACCCGGCGCGAGCATTCACGTCGAGAACTTGCCCGCAAGCTCACCAGCAAGGGCGTCGAGCCAGACCAGGCAAAGACGGTGGTCGACGCACTGTCGGCATCAGGTTGGCAGGACGAGGCTCGTTTTGCCGAATTGCTGGTGCGTAGTCGCGCCAGTGCCGGGCACGGGCCGGTGCGCATCCGGGCTGAGCTTGGAACCCATGCGCTAGGCAGCGAGATCATTGCTGCTGCATTGGATGGATTCGACGGTGACTGGGCCGAGAACGCACACGACCTGCTCAGGCGTCGTCATCCAGCCGCGCTTACGGGTGATCGTGTCATTCAACGCAAGGCGACCGACTTCCTGCTGCGGCGCGGTTTCAGCATGGAGCAGATAAGGCGCGCGATGGACGGCTTCGAGCAGGAATGAACGTCGCGCCGCGTTAAACTGGCAGGATTGGGTTGCCAACTCGGGTCCGCGCCCGCATCGTGAGGGGAAGCGGCGCAGTACGGCGCCCGCTCCCACATGACGACCGCATGAAAACTACCTCCGACATTCGCCGGGATTTCCTCGAATTCTTTGCTTCCAAGGGCCACACCATCGTGCCGTCGGCGCCTTTGGTGCCTGGCAACGATCCGACCCTGATGTTCACCAACTCCGGGATGGTCCAGTTCAAGGACGTGTTCCTAGGCGCGGAGAAGCGCAGTTATGTGCGCGCGGCGGATGTGCAGCGCTGCCTGCGGGCCGGTGGCAAGCACAACGACCTCGATCAGGTCGGCTATACCGCGCGCCACCACACCTTCTTTGAAATGCTCGGCAACTGGTCGTTCGGCGACTACTTCAAAAAGGACGCCATCGCCTGGGCGTGGGAATTGCTGACCGAGGTCTGGGAGCTGCCCGCAGATCGCTTGCTGGTCACGATCTACCAGGATGACGACGAAGCATTCGAGATCTGGCATCGGGACATCGGCTTGCCAGCGGAACGCATCATCCGTATCGGCGACAACAAGGGCGCGCCGTACGCATCGGATAATTTTTGGCAGATGGCCGACACCGGCCCGTGTGGTCCCTGCAGCGAAATTTTCTACGATCACGGTCCGGAACACGTGGGTGGTCCGCCGGGCTCGCCGGACGAGGACGGCGACCGCTACATCGAGATCTGGAACAACGTCTTCATGCAGTTTGACCGCCAACCTGACGGCAGCTTGGTGCCGTTGCCGGCGCCTTGCGTGGATACCGGCATGGGTCTGGAGCGGATCACTGCCGTCCTCCAGCACGTACACAGCAATTACGAAATCGACTTGTTCGCTGCGTTGATCCGCAGAACCTCCGAGCTGACGTCAACCACGGATCTGCAGAACAAGTCGCTGCGGGTCATCGCCGACCATATCCGTGCCTGCTCATTCCTGATCGTGGATGGCGTGCTGCCGAGCAACGAAGGCCGTGGCTACGTGCTGCGACGAATCATCCGCCGTGCGCTTCGCCATGGCTGGATGCTGGGCGTTCGCGAGCCATTCTTCCACAAGCTGGTGGCTACGCTCGACGGCTTGATGGGTGACGCCTATCCCGTGCTTCGCGAAGGTCGTGACACCGCCGAGCGTGCATTGAAAGCGGAGGAGGAGCGCTTCGCCGAAACGCTCGATTCGGGCATGCGCATCTTCAATGATCTTGCGGATCGCAGCAGCGGCATCATTCCGGGCGGCGATGCATTCCGTCTTTACGATACTTATGGATTCCCGCTCGACCTGACCCAGGACATGGCGCGCGAACGCGGTATGGCGGTGGATGTCGCCGGGTTCGATGCGGCGATGGCGCAGCAGAAGGACACCGCCCGGGCGGCTGGCAAGTTCGGAGGTGGCACCCAGTTGCCTGCTGACCTGGTCGCGCAACTCACGCCCACCGCTTTCCTGGGCTACGACTCACTTGAAGGTACTGGTTTGACTGTACTTGCCCTGTTGAAAGGCGGTCGTCCGGTTGATGCGATCAATGCGGGCGACGCTGCCATCGTCATCCTGGACCAGAGCCCGTTTTATGCCGAATCCGGTGGGCAAGTGGGCGACACCGGTGAATTGCACGGCGCCTCAGGTGACCAGGACCTGCATTTCGCAGTTGCCGATACCGTCAAGCTCGCCGGTCAATTCCATGGTCACGTCGGCACGCTGCAGGCGGGGACGCTGAAGCGCGGCGACCGTCTGTCCGGTGCCATTGATGGCGTCCGCCGCTCCGCTACGATCCTCAACCACAGCGCTACGCATCTGCTACATGCCGCGTTGCGCAACGTGCTCGGCAACCATGTGCAGCAGAAGGGGTCCCTGGTCGCTCCGGATCGGTTGCGTTTCGATTTCTCGCATTTCCAACCGATGAGCGAGGCTGAAGTGGCTGAGGTCGAGCGCCGGGTCAACGTTGAAGTGCGCGCCAATCACGCCGGCGAAGTCCACCAGATGGCGATGCAGGAAGCGCTCGATTTCGGTGCGTTGGCGTTGTTCGGCGAAAAGTATGGCGAACATGTCCGCGTGTTGCGCTTCGGTCCCACTTCGACCGAACTGTGTGGCGGTACCCACGTCAGCCGTACCGGCGACATTGGACTGTTCAAGATCATTGCGGAGGGCGGCGTGTCGGCCGGCGTGCGTCGCATTGAAGCGGTGACCGGGCAGGGCGCGCTGGATCATGTGGCCGAAGAAGAGCGCCGCCTGGATGAAGTGGCGGCGCTGCTGGGTTCGCCGAGCGGCGAATTGGGCGACAAGCTGCGTGCGCTGCTCGACAAGCAAAAGAAGTTGGAGCGTGAACTCGATGCCTTGAAAGCCAAGGCTGCCTCGGGTGCGACCAGTGACCTCGCGAGCCGGGCGCTGGACGTTGCGGGAATCAAGGTGCTCGCCACTCGCCTGGAAGGATTCGACGCCAGGGCGCTTCGTGATGCGATGGACCGGCTCAAGCAGCAATTGGGCGATGCCGTCATCGTGCTGGCCGGCACCAATGCCGGCAAGGCAGCCTTGGTGGCCGGCGTGAGTGGCAGCGCGTTGGGCAGGATCAAGGCTGGAGAACTCCTTGGCGACGTCGCCAGACGCATCAACGGCAAGGGTGGCGGGCGTCCGGACATGGCTCAGGGCGGTGGCGATGACGGCCCTGAACTCGTCGCGGCTTTGGCTGACGTGGCTGGCTGGGTGGGGGAGCGGGCGGTCAAAGCGTGACCTGCGGTGCTTGTGAAAACTGAATGAAGGCCCGTATGATCGGGGGGATTGGATGCATCCCGTATCCCTGTGCAGGACGCGCAGTGGAGCGGTGGCAAGCGACAGGGGAGTTGCAAGATGCTGATCCTCACACGGAGAGTCGGTGAAACATTGATGATCGGCGATGCCATTACCGTCACGGTGCTGGGCGTCAAGGGCAATCAGGTCCGGATCGGCATCACGGCGCCGAAGGATGTGTCCGTTCATCGCGAAGAGATTTATCAACGCATACAGAATGCGGATGAATCGGAAAAAAAAGGCGGTAACGCCGCTTGAGGTTTGCGGGACCGGGCGCTTTGCCTGTATCCTGCGCGACTCGCGATTCATCGCCGGAGACTTGCCCGAGTGGCTGAAGGGGCTCCCCTGCTAAGGGAGTATGGGGCTTAAAACTCCATCGAGGGTTCGAATCCCTCAGTCTCCGCCATTCGATGGGTTCGCGAGATGTTGTATGAGTTGTAAAGGTGTTTGCGTTGACGGAACTTGCAGCAACAACGCATAATTCCGCTTCTGCGCCCGTAGCTCAGTTGGATAGAGCACCAGGCTACGAACTTGGGGGTCGGGAGTTCGAATCTCTCCGGGCGCACCAATTGCGAAAGGCCGATGGAATCCCATCGGCCTTTTTCTTTTTTGCGATGCCTGCAGGCAAGCGGCGTCCGGGACCATCGGCATTGCTACACTCCGCCGATGCATGTGCCCACCCGCACCAAGAAGAAAACCAAAGCGACCTCGATGGATATCGCCCATCGGGCGAGTGTCTCGCAGGCCACGGTGTCGCGCGTGCTGCGTGGTAGTCCACTGGTGAATGCGGAAACCCGCAAGCGGGTAGAAGAAGCGGTTCGCGAACTCAACTACAAAGTCGATCGACATGCCTCCAGCTTGCGCACACAGCGCGCCGGCACGTTGGCGTTGTTGTTGTTCGAAGATCCGACCCCCGACGACTCGCACATCAATCCGTTCTTCCTGTCGATGCTCGGCTCGATCACCCGCGCCTGCGCCAAACATGGCCATGACTTGCTGGTGTCGTTCCAGCAGCTTTCCGATGACTGGCATGCAGACTACGAAGACAGCATGAAAGCCGATGGCCTGATCCTGCTCGGTTACGGCGACTACCTTGCCTATGAGAGCAAGCTGGCGCATCTGGTTGCACAGGGCACGCACTTTGTTCGCTGGGGCGCGGTGCTGCATGGCCAGCCCGGCATTTCAATCGGCTGCGACAACGCGCAGGGCGGGGCGCTGGTGGCACGCCACCTGGTCGAAGGCAAACGCAAGAAGATCGCGTTCCTGGGCGATGCATCGACCCATTACCCTGAATTCTTCGCACGCTACTGTGGCTGCGATGCCGCGTTGCGCGAAGCTGGCCTGCGTATCAATCCGGCGCTGCAGGTGAATGCCGCGAGCACCGAGCAAGCAGGCTACGAAGCAGCGAAGGTATTGCTTGCACGTGCACTGCCGTTCGATGCGATCTTCGCGGCCAGCGACCTGATCGCGATCGGTGCGATGCATGCGCTGAAAGAGCACGGCCTGCGTGTACCGGAAGATGTTGCCGTGGTCGGATTCGATGGCACGCCGATGGCGCGTTTTTCCAACCCGCCGCTCAGCACGGTGGTGCAGGACACTTCGATGGCGGGCGAACTGCTGGTCGACACGCTGCTAAAGCTGGTTCGGGATGAGCCGGCTCAAAGCATCACCTTGCAGCCGACCCTGCACGTGCGCCAGTCCAGCGGCGGGTGAAGTCGGCGCGCAGCGAAGGCGTCAATGCGCGTATCGGCCAATTCCAACGTGTCAGCGAGCTTTTCGAGTGGTGTTCATTGCGTTGGTCAGTGCCAACCGCAACGCCGGATCATTGACAGCTGCATCTTGCAGGAAGACCTCTACGCCATGCCCCGGCACATCCGCCTCGATCATGCCGCCTGCCAGCACCTTCATCTGGTGCCCGTCCAGCGCCGAGCGCCATGTACCGGACTGCAGTTTGTCGCCGATGCTGAAATGCTGGCGGGTCGCGCCCTTGTTGAGCAGCACCAGCGCGATCTGATGGGCGCCGTCGTGCTGGAAGACGCGATAGAACGCGGCTCGATTTCCCTGCAACTCAAGATTGAGCTGCAGGCCACGCTGAAGCGCGGGCGATGCCTGGCGCACCTTGGCGATGCGGGCGAGTGCGGTTCGGATCGGATGTGATCTTGCAGCGTCTATGCCTTCGGTTCCGAAGTAGTTGCGATTGCCGCCGTGTTCGGCAGTGCCACGTTCGAACCCCATCTCCGAGCCGTAATAGATCACCGGGATCCCGCGCGCGGTGAACAACCAGTTGTTCGCATCGATGAAACCATCGTCAGATGCATTCATTCGCGCCATGTCGTGGTTGTCGTAGAACGTCATCAGCTCGTACGGATTCTGATACGGACCGCCGATGAGATGCAGGGGTTCGACCAATGCTGCGAAGTCGCTGCCGGGTGTTTCGAACGTGGCGGCAATCGCCTTCT
>JBKJOY010000028.1:0-5338 GCA_046595415.1 Thermomonas sp. | reverse complement strand
CTGTGAGCGCAGGTGGATTTCCGCAGCCAGGCGGGCCATCTCGATGTCGTGCTCGATCTTCTGCATGCCCGGAGGCAAGTCCCGGGCCTCCACTTCCTGCCGTGGTTGTGGCATCGGGAGTGCTTGTTCCCCGGTGGTCGCGGTGATCACCCGTGGATCCGGTGGCGGACTGGGTGCGGGCGTCTGCGCGTGCAGCGGGCGCGGGGCCAGCCCTTCTTCCGGCTGCGGGATCAGCCCGGCCTGCGAATCGCGCGGGCGCAGGGTCTTGTCGTGCTCGCCGCCGCCCTGGTTGTCGGCCTGGGCAAGGAAATCCGCCTCTTTCGGGGTTAACGCGGAACGGGTCTGGGTCAGGATCACATCCAGCGTTGGCGTGACCGGCGCCGGATCTTCCACGGTGAAGGCAATCCCCAGGATCAGCATCGCGTGCACCAGCACGGCCAGTACCAGGGTCGCGCTGAGCCGGTCGGAATCGCCGAGACGTGGCGCGGCGCGCGCGGGGAAATCGTCGGCTTGCGGCATCAGGACGCGAGCCTGGCCTCGATACAGTCGAACAGGCGGCCGGCGATGTTCAGGCCGAATTCGGCATCGAGTTCACGGATGCAGGTGGGGCTGGTGACGTTGACCTCGGTCAAGTAGTCGCCGATCACATCCAAGCCGACGAACAACATGCCGCGCCGTTTCATTTCTGGGCCAACCTGGGCCGCGATCCAGCGGTCGCGATCACTCAGCGGGCGGCCGAAGCCCAGGCCGCCAGCGGCCAGGTTGCCGCGGAATTCGTCGCCCTGCGGGATCCGCGCCAGGCAATAGTCGATGGGTTCGCCATCCACCAGCAGGATGCGTTTGTCACCCTCCACGATCTCCGGAAGATAGCGCTGCGCCATCGCGAGGTGCCGACCACCGTCGGTCAGGGTTTCCAGGATCACGTTCAGGTTGGGCTCGCCAGCGCCGGCACGGAAGATCGAGCGCCCGCCCATGCCGTCCAGCGGCTTCAACACCGCCTGCCCATGTTCGCCTACGAATGCCTTCAGCGCGGCCGGGTCACGGCTCACCAGCGTCGGCGGACAGCATTGCGGAAACAGCAGCGCGGCAAGTTTTTCATTGAAGTCGCGCAGGCCCTGCGGATCATTGACGACCAACGCCCCCTGGCGCTGGGCCATCCCCAGGATTTGGGTGTCATGGATGTAGTTGGCATCGACCGGGGGATCGGTGCGCATCAGCACCACATGGTGCGGCCCGAACTCGAGTTGTGACGCAGATCCCAGATCGAACCAGTGATTTTTGTCGTCAGTGACGCACAGCGTCATGCAGTCGGCGACGGCGCGCATGGCCTTCAACGCCAAGCCGCCGGGCCTGACGTAGTGCAACCGATGGCCGCGCCGCTGGGCTTCCAGCAGCATGGCGAACGTGGAGTCCTTGGCGATCTTGATGGAGGCGATCGGATCCATCACCACCACGATGTCCAGCGTCTTGCCAAACGGTATAGCGTTCGTCATGGAAGCAACCTGCGAAAACTGCCCAAATGGTAGCAGGGGGCTCGCGTGAAACCGCGATGTGACGCAAAGCGTCGCTTGACACTTCGGGCGCAGACTGGGATATAAGCACTTCGCACCGCGGAGTCATCTCGGGAAGCGATCAAGCGACACAGCACGTGGCAAGGGGACCGCATGGCGCAGATAGACGATCAGGGCGTTGGCCTGAAAGGGTTAAGGGTGATGGTCATCGATGATTCGAAGACGATCCGCCGCACTGCGGAGACGTTGCTGGTGCGCGAAGGTTGCGAAGTCGTAACTGCGACGGATGGCTTCGAAGCCCTGTCGAAAATCGCCGATCACAATCCGCAGATCATCTTCGTCGACATCATGATGCCGCGGTTGGATGGTTATCAGACCTGCGCATTGGTCAAGAATAATCAGACGTTCAAATCCGTGCCGGTGATCATGCTGTCGTCAAAAGACGGCTTGTTCGACAAGGCCCGTGGGCGCATCGTTGGCGCTGAGCAATATCTCACCAAGCCATTCACACGCGAAGAGCTCCTTGGCGCGATTCGGAAATACGTCAACGCCTGACCGGGGGGTAAGGCAAACATGGCACGCATACTACTGATTGAAGATTCACCGACCGAAGCTGCGGTCATGACCCAGTTGCTTGAACGCAACGGACACCAGGTCACTACATCGGTCAATGCCGAGGACGGCATTGCCACCTGTCGGCGTGACAAGCCGGACCTGGTGTTGATGGACGTGGTCCTGCCCGGAATGAACGGATTCCAGGCAACACGCGCGCTCACGCGCGATGCCGACACCAGCCATATCCCCGTGCTGATCGTGAGCACCAAGAACCTGGAGACGGATCGGATGTGGGGCATGCGCCAAGGCGCCAAGGACTACATCGTCAAGCCACCGCGCGAGACCGACCTGATCGAACGGATCAAAGCATTGGTCGGACACTGAACATGGCGAAGCGCGGCAAAGGCAAGGCAAAAGGCAAGCAGCCAGCACAGGTTGCCGAGCCAGTCATCGCGGCTCCGGAGGCAGAACTCGTTGACGAGCAGGTGCACGAGCCTGCCACTGAGGTCGAAACCGCTACGGTGGTCGAGGAGCAGGTCGAGCTGGCTCCCGAAGCCATCGAGGCGCCGGCCGAAGTCGTACCCGTGATCGAAGCCGCTGCGGAAAAGCCCGCAAAGCCGCAGCGCAAGCAAAAAGTGCGTGCGCGCGACCAGCGCCCGCCTTTTCTGGTACTGGCCGACTACGAAGAGCGCAGCTTGGCCCACATTGCCGGTTTGCCGGAGCAACTGGATGCGCCGGGGCTGTGGCGTGGCGTTGCCTACCGCATCGGTTCGCATCGGCTCGCCTCAGGCTTCGACGAAGTGGTCGAAATCCTGACGATCCCCGCACTGACAACGGTTCCGGGCGCACAACCGTGGATGCTGGGCGTGGCCAACGTGCGTGGCACTCTGCTGCCCGTGGTTGACCTCAAGCAGTTCCTGGAAGGCGAGCGCACCGTGTTGCACGAGAGCCAGCGCGTGTTGGTCGTACGCCAGCCGGGCGGCGAAGTCGCCGTCACGATCGACGAGTTGTACGGCCAACGTAGCTTCGTCGATGGCCAAGGCATCGACGTTGCCCAGGTGTCCGAGGGCCGTTATGGCCATTTCATTGATCGCGCCTACCGAATGGGTGAGCAGGACTGGGGCATTTTCAGCCTCGACCGACTCGCCCGCACCCCTGAATTCCGCCAAGCCGCCGCCTGATACGCGGTCACACACGCAAGCCGAGGTCGCAACATGAGCACTATGATGGATTCCGTCGCTGGCAAGGGTCGCAACCTCAGCACCAATGCGTGGATCGCGTTGCTGATCGGGTCGCTGGTGGTATTCGCCGGCAACACGTTGTACGCCACGACCAAGGCCTCGCGCTTGGGTGGTGCCAGTACCTCGGCGTCGCGCCTGCAGCTCAACTCGCAACGTCTCGCCAACCAGGGGCGAGAGGCGATCGAGGGCAACGCGGAGGCATTCGCCTCGTTCAAGGACACCAAGGCGGAAGTCGACGAAGACATCAAGACGCTCAACGACCGCTTCGGCGACTCGGCGGGTGTCTCGGCTCCCATCACGACCGTGACGAATACCTGGACGCCGTTGGCCAAGCGCGCCGACGAAGTCCTCGGCAGCCAGACCGCGGTGCTGGCGCTTGCCGGCCGCGCCAACAGCTTCTCGGCCAAGGTCCCGCAGCTGCAGGCACAGTTGAATGAGGTGGTGCGCGGCCTCGCCTCCGGCGGCGCCAGCTCGGGCCAGGTGTTCACTGCTCTGCAGCAGGTGGTGACGTCGTCCACGATGGCTCGCCGCATCGCCGAGTTGCAGGCCGGTGGTAGCGGCGCGCAGGTCGCAGCCGGCGCGCTGGGTCGCGACTCAGCCGTGTTTGATCGGTCGATGAACGCACTGCGCAATGGCGGCGGCGATATTGCCAAGGTCACGGCCGCAGGCGCGCTGGGCCCGCTCAGCCAGGCCAATACGCTTTGGCAGGACATGAAGAAGGACCTGGACGCGATTGTTGACAGTTCCAAGGATCTGATTGGTGCGCAGACGTCCGTCGCAGCGCTGACCACCGGCTCCGACAAACTGCTGAGTGACAGTGAGAGCCTGTTCGCAGCGTTCACCTCGTTCGGTTCGCTGAAAGACACCAGCATCCTGGGTGGCGTCTGGTTGAGCATCCTGTCGGGCTTGCTGGCGTTGTTCTCGATCGCCGGCTTGTTGTGGGCGCTGGGACGCGCAGGTCGTGGCCGCTACCAGACCACCAAGGAACTCAATGACCGCAACCAGGAGGCCATCATGCGTCTGCTGGACGAAATGGGTTCGCTCGCTGAAGGTGACTTGACCGTGAAGGCGACCGTGACCGAGGACATGACCGGCGCCATCGCAGACTCGATCAACTTCGCCGTGGAACAGTTGCGTACCCTGGTGGCGACGATCAACGACACCTCGGTGCACGTGGCCTCCAGTACACAGGAAACCCAGGCGACCGCGATGCACCTGGCCGAGGCGGCGCAGCACCAGGCGACGGAGATCAGTTCGGCGTCCGGGCGCATCACTGAAATCGCGGCGAGCATTAACCAGGTGTCGCAGAACTCGGCGGACTCTGCCGAGGTGGCGCGTCGCTCGGTGCAGATCGCGACCAACGGCGCGGGCGTGGTGCGGCAGACGATCGCCGGCATGGACAGCATCCGCGACCAGATCCAGGAAACCTCCAAGCGCATCAAGCGACTGGGCGAAAGCTCGCAGGAAATCGGCTCGATCGTGGAACTGATCAACGACATCTCCGAGCAGACGAATATCCTGGCGCTGAACGCCGCCATCCAGGCGGCTTCGGCCGGTGAAGCAGGCCGCGGGTTCGCGGTGGTGGCCGATGAAGTGCAACGACTTGCCGAACGCTCCTCGAGCGCAACCAAGCGCATCGAATCGCTGGTGCAGACCATTCAGGCGGATACCAACGAAGCGGTGAGCTCGATGGAGCAGACGACCTCGGAAGTGGTCGCCGGTGCACGACTGGCCGAGGACGCCGGTACCGCGCTGGGAGAGATCGAAAAGGTGTCGGCTGACTTGTCCGGGTTGATTCAAGGTATCTCGGTTGCCGCGGCGCAGCAGTCCACTGCCGCGACTGACATCACCCAGACCATGAACACCATCCAGTCGATCACCGCGCAGACCGCGCAGGGCGCCAACCAGACGGCCGAGTCGATCGGCAACCTGGCCCAGCTCGCCGCCGACCTGCGTCGTTCGGTCGCCGACTTCAAGCTGCCAGCCTGAGCGCCGGGCCAGTAGGGGTTGGAATGAACACTTCCGTCCAGG
>JBKJOY010000403.1:0-8857 GCA_046595415.1 Thermomonas sp. | reverse complement strand
CAACGCCGTGCGCGGTTGCATCGACGCGGTATTGCCCACGCGTCACGCCGGCACCCGCAAGGTACGCATCGCGTATGAAATCTCGGGCGCAGCAGATGCGCCGACGGTATTCGTGGCCGGTGGGATCTCCGCGCATCGGCATGTCGCGGCCAATGGCTGCGATGCGAATCCAGGCTGGGCGGAAGCGCTGGTGGGCACTGGCCGCACGCTGGATCCAGGCGTGCGCCGGATCGTGGCCTTCGATTACATCGGCGCAGACGGCAGCCTGGATGCGCCGATCGACACTGCCGACCAGGCCGATGCAATTGCCCTGTTGCTGGAAGCGCTTGGCATCGAGCGGCTTGAAGCATTCATCGGCTACTCCTATGGCGCGATGGTCGGGCTGCAGCTTGCGCAACGGCATCCGCAACGCTTGCAGCGGCTGATCGCGGTCAGCGGGGCGCATCGCGCGCATCCGTATGCGGCCGCGTGGCGCGCATTGCAGCGCAAGGCGGTTGCCCTGGGCCAGCTGCAGTGCGCGGATGAGCAAGGCCTGTCGCTGGCGCGTCAATTCGCGATGTTGAGCTATCGCACCCCGGAAGAATTCGCGGAGCGTTTCGATGCTGCGCCGACGCTGAAGAATGGCCGCGTCTGCGTGGCAGCCGAGGACTACCTGGATGCTGCCGGCGCGAAATTCGTCGCCCGCATTTGCAGCACGGCATGGGTGCGCTTGTCGGAGTCGATCGACCTGCATGCGTTGGACCCCGCCGACATCACCGTGCCGACCACCGTCATCGCGGTGGAAGGCGACCGCTTGGTACCGCTGTCCGACGCAGTGACCTTGGTCGAGGGCCTGGGATTGAACGGCAACCTGCGCGTGCTGCGCTCCCGCTACGGACATGACGCTTTCCTGAAGGAAGGCGATCGCATCGATGCACTGCTGGGTGCGGCATTGCGCCACGACTTCATTGGAGAAACCGCATGAGCTTCGACAGCATTGAGACTTCTTCCATCCACCAGCTGGAATGCAATCCGGCGACCCGTGCCGTGCGCGCGGGCATCGACCGCGACACCGCCTTTGGCGCAGTCACACCGCCGCTGGTGCTGTCGTCGAACTTCAGTTTTGCCGGCTTCAACGAGAAGCGCCAATACGACTACTCGCGCAGTGGCAACCCGACCCGCGACCTGTTGGGCGACGCGTTGGCGCAACTGGAAGGCGGCGCCGGTGGCGTGGTGACTTCGACCGGAATGTCCGCCATCACCTTGGTACTGAATGCGCTATTACAACCGGGCGACCGCTTGGTGGTGCCGCACGATTGCTACGGCGGCAGCTGGCGCTTGTTCAATGCGCTGGCGAAAAAGGCTGCATTCGAACTGATCACCGCCGACCTGACCGACGCTCGCGCATTGGCCGATGCACTTGCGGTCACCGCGGATGGCCGCGCGCCTGCACTGATATGGATTGAAACCCCCTCCAACCCATTGCTGCGGATCACCGATCTGCGGTTTGTGATCGATGCCGCGCACAAAGCCGGTGCGCGGGTGGTTGTCGACAACACCTTCTTGTCCCCGGCACTGCAACGCCCCATCGCCGACTTCCAGGCCGACGTGGTGGTGCATTCGACCACCAAGTACATCAACGGCCATAGCGATGTCGTGGGCGGTGCGGTAATCGCACGCGATGCGGGCGTGCATGAACAACTCAGCTGGTGGGCGAATTGCCTGGGTATCACGGGCTCCCCGTTCGACAGCTTCCTGACCCTGCGCGGCCTGCGCACCCTGGATGCGCGCTTGCGCGTGCATCAGGAAAACACGCAGGCCGTGGCGGCCCTCCTGGATGGGCACCCCGCGGTGCGTGCGCTGCATTTTCCAGGGCTTGCCACGCATCCCGGGCATGCGTTGGCGGCGCGCCAGCAACATGGATTCGGTGCGATGCTGAGTGTCGAGCTGGAAGGAGGCGAACAGGCCGTGCGGGCATTCGTCGATGGCTTGCGTTACTTCACCCTGGCCGAATCGCTGGGCGGGGTAGAAAGTTTGATCGCGCATCCGGCAACGATGACCCATGCAGCGATGAGCGCTGAAGCGCGCGCAGTCGCCGGCATTTCCGACGGGCTATTGCGCTTGTCGGTAGGCATCGAGCATGCAGATGACCTGTGTGCGGATCTCGCCGATGCGCTGGCGCGTGCGCAACTCGTGACCAAACAGGTGCGCAAGGTCGCGACATGAATGCCAAGGTTGCATCGTTGCGCAAAACGAGCGTGCGGTCGTCGCGGGTCGCGTTGCTCGGAACCGGCACGGTGGGCAGTGCATTGTGGTCGCGCCTGGCCAGTCTGCAGGCGTCGCCGTTGGGCGAATGCCTGTCGCTGGTCCACGTCGCGAACTCCCGGATTGCCATCAGCAATCGCAAAGGGATTCCAGCCAACACTCCCGAAATCTTCATGCGCAACATGCCGCAGGCCAGTTCGCTGGGGGCGGTGGAAGAGGTCCTGGACCACGTGCGCGGCGGTGCGGGTGGCGGCCAAGGCACGCGCATCATCATTGATGCGACGGCGTCCGACGAAGTCGCCGGCCAACATGCCGCATGGTTGGCGCGGGGCATCCATGTCGTCACTGCCTGCAAGTTGGGACAAGGCACGACGCTTGAACGCTGGCATGCCATCCAGTCCGCTCGCCATGCAGGCGGCACGTATTACGGCGACAGCGCGACGGTGGGTGCCGGATTGCCACTGTTGCGCAGCTTGCGCGAATTGCAGGCTGGCGGTGATCGGATCGAGGCCATTGCAGGCGTGTTGTCGGGCTCGCTGGCGTGGTTGTTCAACCACTACGATGGATTGCGGCCGTTTTCGGGATTCGTTCGCCAGGCGCGTGATGCTGGCTATACCGAACCCGACCCGCGCGAGGACCTGTCCGGCGAAGACGTGCGCCGCAAGCTGCTGATCCTGGCCCGTGCGGCCGGCTATCCGTTGCCTGTCGATGCGGTGCAGGTGGTGTCGTTGGTGCCGCCGGAATTGGCTGCACTGACGGCGGCAGCGGTGGACGAAGCATTACCACTGCTGGATGCGCCGTTGCGGCAGCACTTTGCAGCTGCGTACAAGGATGGCGGGAAGCTGCATTACATCGCGCGGCTCAAGGGCGGCTTGGCGACCATCGGACTGGAATCGCTGGCTCCTGATCATCCATTGGCAGGCGGCGCCGGCACTGACAACAAGGTCGCGATCTGGTCCGACCGCTACCGCGTGCAGCCACTGGTGATCCAGGGGCCGGGTGCCGGCGCAGCGGTAACCGCCGCCGCGTTACTGGACGACGCACTCGCGATCCATGCGGCCACTGCGCGTGAACGCGGTGATCAGGCCAGCGGATCGATGCCGAAGAACGTGTCGATCGGCTGTGGCCGCTGGAACACGTAACCCTGCGCGTAGTCAACGCCCAGCCTGCGCAGGTGGTGCAGTTGTGACTCCGTTTCGGCGTGCTCGGCGACGGCGCGCTTGCCAAGCACGTGGGCGATGTCTGTAATCGACCTCACCACCGCTTCCGACAGCCCCCCGTTGTCGAGGTCGTGCACGAAGCTGCCATCGATCTTCAGATAGTCCACGTCGAGGTCGCGCAGGTAGCCGAACGAACAGAAGCCGGTGCCGAAATCATCCAGCGCGAAGCGGCAGCCAAGGTCACCGACCCGGTCGATGAAGCGCCTGGCGCGGGTCATGTCGCGCACCACGCTGGTTTCGGTGATCTCCAGGCATAGCTGTTCTGGCTTCAACGCGCTGCGTCGCAGGCGTGCCGCAAAATAATCACCGAAGTCCTCGTCGACGAGGGTCGTGCCGCCGATGTTGATGCTGCAAAGTTCCACCTGCGTGCGGGCTTGCGGATGTTGTTCGAGCCACGCGAGGGTTGCATCGAGCACATAGCGATCAAGGCGTGGCCCCAGCCGGTAGCGTTCCGCTGCCGCAATCATCTCCGCCGGTGGGCGCAGGTTGCCGTCGGCGTCCAGCCAACGCACCAGGATTTCGAAATGGGATTGCAGCGATTGTGGATGGCGCAGGTCGACGATCGGTTGGCACCAAAGTGCAATCCTGCGCTGGTCCAGCGCTTCGCGTGCAGCCATTGCCGAATGCATCGCGCGGGTGCGGACACGAATGTCATCCGGGTTGGATGCTGCGGCAAAGGAGCGATTCCCGCCCAACTCCTTGGCCGCGAAACAGGCGGCATCCGTCAACGATAGCAACTCGTCGAACGTCATGTGTGGCGTCTTGCTGGTGGCCAGGCCAATGCTGCCGGTCGTGCCCAGGTTCTGTCCCTGCCAGGCGATGCGCAGACCTTCGATGGCAGTCAGTAAACGGCGCGCGCGGGTGTTGGCCGTGCGTTCGTCCATGGGCAGCAGTGCCGCGAATTCATCGCCTCCGGTCCGTGCGAGTGGGGTTTCCTCGCCGAATTCTTCGCGGAACAAACCGGCGACGCGACGGATCATCTCGTCGCCCGCGACATGGCTGGCCGAATCATTGACCAGCTTGAAATGGTCGAGGTCCGCATACAGCAGGGTGATGGTTTCATCGCTGGCGGCGAGCATTTGCCGAGCCTGTTCCTCGAACGTGTCGCGGTTGAGCAGGCCGGTGAGGGTGTCGCGTGTTGCGCGCTGCTGCAACGCTGCGCTTGCATGCGCATGTTCCTGGCGCGAAGCCAGCAGCAGCGCTGGAATGATCGAGTAGACCACCAGCATCGACATCATCAGCACGCTGTCATGCAGGGTTTGAGGGCGCTCGAATCCTCCAAGTCCCATGCCGATCATCACGCTTACGCAGATGATCACTGTCGTGGTGGCGAGCAAGGTCAACAACGGGGGATAGCGCACCGCCGACCACAACAACAGGGAAAGCGGAAGGCTGGCCAATGCCAGCGGATACTGACTGCCCATTTTTCCAACGATATGCACGACGCCAAGGGTGGCGACCAGCATGACCGCCCAGGCGGCGATCTCGGCGCGATTGGCGGGCTTGCCGCGCAGCGGCGGACTGGTGTCATCGTTGAAGAAGAGATACAGCAACAACGGGCTGACGCTGGCCACGCCAAGCAGGTCGCCAAATGCCCACTCCAGGAAGATGCGACCCGCATCGACAATGGGCGCCATGCCAGCCTGCAGCATGCCGATTGTCCCTATGCACGCGCTGGCAGTGCTCAGCAGGACACCTCCGCGCAGCAACAGCAAGCCGTCAGATGTGCGCAAGTGGATGCGGCCGGATGCCATTCGACTGCGCACGTACCAACCGGCAAGCAACGCTGCAACGGTGTTGCTGCCCAGCGAGAATGGGAGGAATTCAATCGGCACCGGCGTCACGAACACGTGCAGCGCCAACATCGCCAGTGGGATCGTGAGGACGTAGCCAAGGCCGTAACGAATGACGACTGCGAAGCCGAGCCCGGTCGCTGGCCAGAACAGGGTGACGTCGGCTGGCGTGCGCAGGTAGAACACCGCGATCACCGCGCCGAAGAAATACAGGCCGGTTAACAGTGCCCCCCTTAGCACAGGTACCAATCTTGCTTGCATCACCGCAGTCTAGGCGTGCACGCGTCGGATGCAAGCGATCTGGTCAGGTTGCATCGCAACAGAGACATTCAGCACTCGATGACATTGACCGCAAGTCCGCCACGACTGGTTTCCTTGTACTTGTCCTGCATGTCCCGGCCGGTGTCACGCATGGTCCTGATCACTTTGTCGAGGCTGACCTTGTGCTTGCCATCGCCTCGCAGTGCCATGCGCGAGGCATTGATCGCCTTGACCGCGCCCATTGCATTGCGTTCGATGCAAGGGATTTGCACCAATCCGCCGATGGGATCGCAGGTGAGTCCAAGGTTGTGCTCCATGCCGATCTCGGCGGCGTTTTCGATTTGCCCCGGGCTGCCGCCCAATGCCGCGGTGAGTCCGGCCGCAGCCATCGAACAGGCAACGCCCACTTCGCCTTGGCAGCCCACTTCGGCACCCGAGATGCTTGCGTTCTCCTTATAGAGAATTCCGACGGCGGAAGCGGTGAGCAGGAAGTCGAACACGCCCTGTTCGTTGGCAGCCGGGCAAAAGCGGTCGTAGTAGTGCAGCACCGCTGGGATGATGCCTGCCGCACCGTTCGTGGGTGCAGTCACGACTCGGCCGCCCGCGGCGTTTTCCTCGTTCACCGCCAGCGCATAAAGATTGACCCAGTCCAGCACCGTGAGTGGATCGCGCATGGCCGCTTCGGGGTTAGAGGACAGTTCGGCATACAAGCTCGGAGCACGCCGCGTGACATGCAGGCCGCCGGGCAAGGTGCCCGTTTGCAGGATGCCGCGTGCCACGCAATCCTGCATGGCGCGCCAAAGCTCGCGAAGGCCTTCCCGAATTTCATCTGCGCTACGCCAAGCCTGTTCGTTCTCGAACATCAAGCGGGCGATACTGATGCCGTTGTCGGTCGCGCGCTGGATCAGTTCATCGCCTGATGAAAACGGATACGCCACGACGGTGGTGTCAGCGACGATGCGATCTTCAGCGGCCTCATCCTGGTTGACGACGAAGCCCCCGCCGACCGAATAATAGTCGCGGGTCGCGATCTCCAACCCGGCGGCATCGAATGCGGCAAAGCGCATGCCGTTGGTGTGGAATGGCAGCTTCTGCCGCTTGTTCATCACCAAGTCGCGCTTTTCATCGAACGCGATTGGATGTTGGCCGTTGAGGTTGAGGCGCTTTTCGCCGCGGATGCGCTCCAGCGCCGCCGGGATCATGTCGGGATCGATCGCGTTCGGCCAATGACCTTCCAGACCCATCAACAAGGCCTTGTCGGTGCCGTGGCCGCGGCCGGTCAGCGCCAGTGAGCCGAACACTTCGGCGCGTACGCGCACCACGTCGTGCATGCGCCCGGCCTCGGCCAGGTGGTGCTCGACGAACCGCGCCGCGGCGCGCATCGGTCCGACCGTATGCGATGAACTCGGACCAATGCCGATCTTGTACAAGTCGAAGGTGCTGACGGCCATGCGGCGTGCGCTCGTTGGGTTGCAAGGAATAAAGGTCCGTATCGCGCATATTCTATGCCCGCTATCGCCACCAGCCGGACGCATGCGTATGGGATTGACCCTCTATCAACGTGATGATTGCCACCTGTGCGACTTGGCTTTGGATGCACTGGCTGCGGCGGGCGCACCTGATTTCGAAAGCATTTTCATCGATGGCGATGACGTGCTGGAACAGCGTTACGGTCTTCGGGTGCCGGTACTGAGCCGCACGGCTTGCGGCCGCGAGCTGGATTGGCCCTTCGATGTCGATGCAATCCGGACGTGGCTGGCGGGCGCGTAACGGCCAGCAGTGATAACTCGTTCAGGAGTGCCCAGGTTGCGTTGCTCGCGTTGCATTGCAAGCATGCAGCGGGAGTGTCACCTATGGGGAGCGCGATGATGGTGCGGAATGTTTGCCTGCTGGTGGGACTTTGGTTGCTGTGTGCAGTGGCGCTGGCAGCGGTGCCAGAGCGCCCGCATTTCCGAATCACCGGAATTGCGCAGGGCCTGCCATCGACTGAAATCAAGGGGCTGGCGCGTGACCGCGACGGCTATCTGTGGATCGCCACAGCCGATGGCCTTGCGCGTTTTGACGGTATCGGCATGCGTGTCTGGCGCCATGATGTCGCCGATCCGCGCGGGCTGCCGGGCAACAATATCCAGACGCTGATGATCGATGCGGAGGATCGCATCTGGTTGTCTGTGGAAGGTGCGGGGATCAGCGTACTGGATGCGCAACGGCGCGGTTTTACCCACTTTCGGCAGGCAACGCATCCTCGAATTACCAGCGATGACATCTGGGCGTTTGCGCATCAGGGGAAAACCGTCTGGTTTGGCACCTATGACGGCGGCCTGTACCGGATGCAGCCGGGTCGCACGATTGCAAATTATCGCCATGCCACGGAGGCAACGGACGGTTTGCCATCGAACACGATTCTCGCGCTCGCAGCAGCTAGCGACAGCGTCTTGTGGATTGGCACCGACAAGGGGCTGGCAGTCTTCGATGCAGGCAATTTGCGCGGGGTTACTCTGCCGGGAGCGAAGACATCGCCGATGGTGTTTTCGCTCAGCACGCTGTCGGATGGACTGTGGGTCGGTACTTCTGAGGGCGTGTGGCACCGCGATGCAGTGGGTGGCTGGTCGCAACCGGCATGGTCGTCGATGTTCATGCGCCCGAATGCGGTCATGCAGATGGCGCGAGACCAGGATGGGTCGTATTGGATTGGAAGCCAGCGCGGCTTGTGGCGGCAGCGCGGCGGGGAGCCTCCGATGCCGCAGCGGATGAGACAGGCCGAAATTCCGCACGGCATCAATGCGCTGCTGCTGCAACCCGACGGGGCGCTATGGGTCCCGGTCAGCGGCTTTGGCTTGGGCTATCTGCGTTCGGATTGGCGTCAGACGGCGCAATACTCGGGTATTGCGGATGGCTTGCAGGGCGCCATGTATCGCGCGCTTGCGCCAGCCCGTGATGGTGGCTTCTGGTTGGGCGGCTATAACGGAATGGTGGAGCGGCTGGCACCGGATGGAAGCCTCGATAGGCTGGATGCTTCTAGCGTAGAACGCCTGGGCACAAAGAAACCCACTGCGATTGTAGAGGCGAGTAGTGGGAATTTGTGGCTTGCTCCGGGGTCGGCGCTTATGAGAATCAGTAGGGACGGTGCCATCGACGAATGGCGTCACGACGATCCACTTGCGCCGACACCCGATGCGCAGATCGACATCCTGCGCATCGCCGCCGACGGTAGTCTTTGGTTGTCCGCGCCCGGCGGCGGGATCCAGCAACGTGATGCCGCGACGGGCCAGATCATGCTGGATATCCCGTCAGGCGAAGCGGGCGGCCTGGGGACTGCGGATATCGAAGTCATGCTGC
>JBKJOY010000341.1:0-6353 GCA_046595415.1 Thermomonas sp. | reverse complement strand
GATGGTGGCTACGCGCAGGGTGATCTGCTCGCGCGGATCAAGGCTTCGACATCGCTGAACGTGCAAACCGGCGGTGGCATCCGCGACGAGGCCGGTGTTGAAGCGCTGCTTTCGGCGGGTGCAGACCGCGTGGTGGTTGGTTCGCTGGCGATCCGCGAGCCAACGCGGGTGATGCAGTGGTTGCAGGACTACGGTTCCAAACGCATCACGCTTGCGCTGGATGCAAGCCGCAATGCCGATGGCGAATGGCAGTTGCCATCGCATGGCTGGACCCGCGACAGCGGCGTGGGCTTGTTCGGACTACTTGATGACTATGTGCACGCCGGTGCCTGTCATCTGCTGTGCACCGACATTGCCCGCGACGGCATGTTGGCGGGACCCGCGCTGGATCTGTATGCGCTGCTGCTGGCACGCGCACCGACGCTGCGCCTGCAGGCCTCGGGCGGCATCCGCGACATCGCCGATATCCGCGCCGCCGCCGTGTTGGGATGCGATGGCGTGGTGCTTGGCAAGGCCTTGCTGGAAGGCCGCTTCGAATTGGATGCCGCGCTGGCTGAAGCAGCGCAGGAGACATCGCCATGCTGAGCCGCCGCATCATTCCGTGCCTGGACGTGCGCGACGGACGCGTGGTCAAGGGCGTGCGTTTCCGCGATCACATCGACATGGGCGACATCCTGTCGATGGCACGCAGCTATCGTGATGCGGGCGCCGATGAACTGGTGTTCTACGACATCACCGCCAGCCCGCAAGGTCGCAGCGTCGACCGCGGCTGGGTGGAGCAGGTGGCGCGTGTACTGGATATCCCGTTTTGCGTCGCCGGCGGCATCCGTAGCGTGGACGATGCGCGTTCGGTGCTGCATGCCGGTGCGGACAAAATCTCGATCAACTCGCCTGCGCTCGAGCGCCCGGCACTGATCGGTGAGCTGGCCGCAGCGTTCGGCGTGCAATGCGTGGTGGTCGGTATCGATTCGCAGCGCGAGGCCGATGGCCATTGGCGCGTTCGCAGCCATACCGGTGATCCCGACGCGATGCGCGCGCCCGGCAGGCGCACGCTCGATTGGGTCGTTGAGGCGCAATCGCGTGGTGCGGGCGAGATCGTGCTCAATTGCATGGACAGCGACGGCGTGCGCAATGGCTACGACGTCGAGCAACTGCGTGAAGTACGCGCGAGTTGCCGCGTGCCGTTGGTAGCATCGGGTGGCGCTGGAAGTGCCCAACATTTCATCGATGTATTCCGCGATGCCGATGTCGATGCAGCGCTTGCCGCCAGCGTGTTCCATTCCGGCGCTGTTGTGATCGCCGATCTCAAACAAGACCTGCGCGACGCAGGTATCGAGGTGCGCCTATGAGCCACGAATGGGTTGAGACACTTGCATGGGACAAGCAGGGTGGCTTGTTACCGGCGGTTGTCCAGGACGCGTGCACGTTGCGGGTCTTGATGCTGGGTTACATGAATCGCGCGGCATTGCTGGCGACGCTGGATTGCGGCGAAGTCACGTTCTTCAGTCGCAGCCGGCAGGCGTTGTGGCGCAAGGGCGAGCAGAGCGGCAACGTGCTCAGCCTGGTCTCGATCGAGACCGACTGTGACCAGGACACCTTGCTGGTGATGGCAAATCCAGCGGGACCAACCTGTCACCTCGGCACCGCGAGTTGTTTTCCGAATGCGCCGCATGATGTGTTGGCAGCGCTGGATACACGCATCGCCCAGCGCGAACGCGAACGCCCTGTCGGCAGTTACACCACGAAGCTGTTCGAGGCTGGCATGCGCCGCATCGCCCAGAAAGTGGGCGAGGAGGGCGTGGAAACAGCGTTGGCGGCGGTCGTGCAGGACGATGCCGCGTTGCTCGGCGAGTCCGCGGATCTCCTGTACCACTTGCTGGTGCTGCTGCGTGCCCGTGGACTCTCGCTTGCGGACGCAAAAACCGTGTTGAAGTCGCGCGAAAGTTGAACTGCCCGGAGGGGGCTTCAAGCGTTCATGCGACGTCTCAGGCCACGGTGACCGAATGCCGAACGCAGTTGCGGCCGTCGTCCTTGGCCCGGTAAAGGGCCTCATCGGCAAAGCGGATGACTTCTTCAGGCGCGGTCTCGCGGCTGGCATTCACGGTATGCACGCCGATGCTCGTGCTGAGGCGAATGCTGTGGTCACGCGTTGAAACCGGGGAGTCGTGGATGCGGCGGCGCACTGCCTCTGCGACTTGCAGTGCCACTTGTGCGTCGATGCCCGGCAACACCGCGACGAATTCTTCGCCGCCGAAGCGTGCGACCAGGCCGCCACGTGCGCCTACCACCTCGTCCAGCAGGCGTGCCGCATGGCGCAGGCATTCATCCCCGGCCAAATGCCCGTAGGTGTCGTTAACCCGCTTGAAATGATCAAGATCCAGTAGCAGCAGTGCCAATGGCTCGCCGCTGTGCTTGCTTGCGATGAGTGCTTGTTCCAGCGCTTCGCGGAAATGCCGGCGGTTGTACGCGCCGGTCAAGGGGTCGCGTTGGCTGTAATCGCGCAATTGCACGTTGGCTTCGCCAAGTTGCGCCATCGCGGTACGCAGTTGTTTGGTGCGGTCGATGACGCTGCGTTCAAGGTGTTCGTTGGCCTGCTGCACGATGCGGATGTTTTCCATGCGCAGGCTGGCGTAACGAGAGCCGAGCGCCAATGACAGCAGCAGCATTTCCATCGCGGACCCGATCTGCACGCCGTTCAATGTCCAGAAATTGCGCGGCACCAAGCCGAATGCGAGCAGGGTGAACAAGGCGGTGCCTGCCAGGAACAACGCCCACGCCAACAGGAACAATCGCGCCGGCTTGTAGCCGCGACGCAGCATCACGATGGCGGCAGCGATGATCCATGCCAGCCCGACCAGCACCGCCTTCGATGCCAGTGGCGTGACGGCGTGGTATTCGGCCTGGGTCGACACGACCGCGAGCACGCCGAAGAATGCGCTGATGCCGAGGCTGATCACATTGCCAACCGGCCAGCGTTCCTGCAATTCCAGGAAACTTCGTGAAAACAACTGCATGCCGATCAGTGCCAGGCAGATCGACAGTGGCACGGCGGCATCGGCCATCCACGGCCATTCCGACCAGAGATATTCGAAGCCGTAACCGTTGAGGGTGAACAACACCAACCCGAAGGCGGCGATGTGCCACAGGTACCAGAAGTAGCCGGAGTCGCGCAGCATCAGCCACAACACCAGGTTGTAGATCAGCAATGCGAGCACGATGCCGTAATACAGGCCCGTGGAGAATTGCGCGTCGCGCAGCACCTCGGCGAATGCGCGTGGTGTGTACAGCACCAGTGGGACTTGCATCGAACTCTGGCTCTGCACCCGCAGGAGGAGCTCGACCGGCTGGTCCAGTGGCAAGTCGATGCGGAAATTCGGGTGGCGATAGCGGATGTAGCGCGATGAGAACGGCACATGATCGCCGCCGGTCTCGTGCACCACACGCCCGTCCGGGTAACGCAGGTACAGGTCGAGGTTGTCGCTGAGCGCGTATTCCTGGACCAGGATCCAGCGCAGCTCATCAGGATTATGGTTCACCACTTTCAGGTGGAACCAGAAGGCGCCCGTCTGGAAGCCGAGGGTGGGGTTGCCGTTCGGCAGCGGCGCGTACTGGCCAGCGCCTGCGCGTTGTAAAGCCTCACCAGCGCCGTCGCTCGCCAGTGGATCGTGCCGATAGGTGATGCGCGTACTGAGTGGCACGGCTGAATGGTTGGAATCCAGCACGAGGGGTTCGCCGGCGTGCAAGCTGCCACTGGTGGCGAGCAACAGCAGCGCCATCCCGAGCAAGTATCGATGTATCCCACGCATCACGTTGCGCAATCGCGGACTGCCTCGTGGCCCCCTGCCATGCACGAGTCTAGTGCAAATCATTGCCCGCGCCGTCACGGCATAATCGGGTACGGAGGTGCACATGCGCACGATGGTCTGTTTGCTACTTGGTTTGGGTTTATTCGCGGGCAGCCAGCCGGCACGTGCGCAAGACTGCACGCCGGTGCTGGTCGAGTCCGGTAATCCGCATGCGCGACCCACCGTGGTGCGCACATCGGACACTTGCATCCGCTATCTCCCGCAGATTGCAGCGGCAATCTCCAGTACGCCGCTTCAGGTATTGCTGTTCGGCGACCCGCAACCCAAGTCCGTGGTGGATGCCGGCTATTTTCGCCGCGATATCGTCGAACCGTTGCTGGGCCGGCAACAGGCGGGGTTGGGGTTGTCGCTTGGCGACATCGTCGACGATGCGCCTGCAATGTATCCCTTGGTCAAAGCCGCCACCGCCGAACTGGGCGTGCCGTGGATGTACCTGCCGGGCAACCACGATATCGATGCGGGTGCGACGGATGATGCGGATTCGCTGCGCAACTTCCACCGTGGGTTCGGCGCCGATACGCATGCGCGTGAAACCGCGCTGGCCACGTTCATCGCGCTGGATGACGTGATCGCGCTGCCGGGGCGCAAGCCTGCCTATATCGGCGGCTTCCGCGAGGACCAGTTCGCCTTCCTCGAGGCCTACTTGCCGACGGTGCGCAAGGATCGGCTGCTGGTGCTTGCGATGCATATCCCCTTGTTCGAAAACGTGGGCAAGGACAGTTTCCGTGATGCCGATCGCACGCGGTTGTTTGCGCTGCTGCGCGACTTCCCGCACTTGCTGGTGCTGAGTGCGCACAGCCACACGCAAGGGCACGTCTTCCACGATGCCAGCGATGGCTGGCAGGGTGCGCAGCCGCTGCACGAATACAACGTGGGTGCTGCTTGTGGTTCGTACTGGTCAGGGGTCAAGGATGCTGACGGGATTCCGGAAGCCACGATGGCCGACGGCACACCCAATGGCTACGCGATGCTGAGCGTGCGTGCAGGCGGCACGTATGCGCTTGCCTGGCACAACGCGCGTGATCCCGCCGATACCCAGATCGGCCTGCATGCACCCAAGGTGCTCCGGCAGGGCGCATACCCGGCCTGGGGCGTGTACGCGAACGTCTACATGGGCATGGACGACAGCCGGGTCGAATTCCGCGTCGATGCTGGTGAGTGGTCACCGATGCGCAAGGTCATGCAGCCCGATCCGGCGTTACTCGCGGAGAACATGCGTGATGACGCAGCGGACATGTTGCGTGGCTACGACCGCTCGCCCGAGGCCGAACCTTCGCGGCATTTATGGCGCGCCGCGTTGCCGACCAATCTTGCGGTCGGTGAGCATCGGGTCGATGTGCGCACGTTGGATCGTTGGCGCGGCGAAACCAGCGCATCGATCACGTATCGGCTGGATGCTGCGTTGCCCTGACCCGGTTGGGGTCTAGGGCGTGATCTCGGCAAACGACGCCACCCGCAGATGGCCGTTGGCGGCCTCGTTTGAGCGCGGTTCCGGATAGTCCTCTCGGCGATCCAGCAGCACCGTGCGCATCCCCGCATCTCTTGCCGCGTCGAGTTCTTCGACCACATCCGACAGGAACAGGATATCGCCCGGGCTGCGATGGAGCGAATCGGCAATCAGCCGGTAGCTGTCAGCGTCACGCTTGTGACCCACTTCGGTATCGAAGAAATCGCTGAAGAGTGATGACAGGTCGCCGGCGTCGGAGTTGCCGAACAGCAGCTTCTGCGCGGGCACCGAGCCCGAGGAATACACTGCCAATCGATGCCCAGCGGAGTGCCATGCCTGTAGCTGCGGCGCGACATCGGGATACACGTGGGCGGTGAAGTCCTGGCTGCGGTAGCCAGCCATCCAGATCTTGCCTTGCAAGGCTTTCAACGCCGTGTGCTTGCGGTCCTGGTCGATCCAGCCCTGCAGCGTTTCGGCGATGACGGTGTCATCGCACATCGCGCCGTATTCGGTGGCGACCACATCCAGCCAATGACGCACGTCGGGCTCTTGCCCGTGATCACGGACGAAGCCGGGCAGTTCGCGGCGTGCGTAGGGAAACAGCACATCCTTGACAAACGAGATGCTGCTCGTCGTGCCTTCGATGTCCGTCAGGATCGTGGTCTTCATTCGCGCGCAGCACCCACTTCATAGCGCGGGAAGCGGGTGGCGATGTCGGTGCCGGTGAAATGGCCGACCCAGCCGTCCGCCTCGGTGAAGAAGCGGATCGCGACGAAGCTCGGCTCCGGGCCCATGTCGAACCAGTGGGTCATGCGGTCCGGCACCGAGATCAGGTCGCCGGTTTCGCACAACACCTCGAAGACCTTTCCGTCGACGTGCAGGGTGAAAAGCCCCGAGCCAGCAACGAAGAAACGCACCTCGTCTTCCTTGTGGAAATGCTCATTCAGGAATTTCGCGCGCATCAGCTCACGCTGTTCATTGTCAGGTGCGATGCTGACCACATCGATGCTGCGGAAGCCGTTGGCTGCCACCAGGCGATC
>JBKJOY010000328.1:0-3400 GCA_046595415.1 Thermomonas sp. | reverse complement strand
AACCGCGCTGCCTGGAATTGCAAACGCCGGTCGGCGCAATCGGTTGACAGCACCCGGCGCACGCAGATCAGGCTAACCCGCTTGCGTGCGGCGCAGTGCACGCAGGGCCGCGAACGGAAAACGCACCCAGATCACCGCGAACACGCCCGAACGTACGAGACCACTGCGTCGCGGCGCCTCGAACTTGCTGAAGTAGCGCCACAGCCCACGATGCTTGTGCCATTCCACGAACACGGGACGCGAGCGGCTTGACACGCCACGCACGTGCACGACGGACACATCATTGGCAACGATGACGCGCGCGCCGATACCGCGCACGCGCCTGCACAAGTCGAGGTCTTCGGCATGCAGGCGATAGCCTTCATCAAACCCATCAACGCGCGTGAACAACCAGCGCGGCAACAGCATCAATGCACCTGATGTCGCATCCACGGCTTGCAACGGTATTGCCGGATCCATCTCGATGCCGAGCCTGGCCGCGGCGGGCGAACGCAGCATGGCGGCGAAGTCCGGATCATGGCGACGCGTGGCAGCATCGCGAACGCCGTTTTCGTTGACCAGGTCTGCGCCGACCAACGCAGGCTGCTCATGTTCGGCATGGGCACGCATGCGTGACAGGGTGTCGGCTTCGACCAGGCAGTCCGGATTGACGAACGCCAGCCACGGGGCCTGGCTGTCAGCCGCACCCTGGTTGCAGGCCACGGCGAAGCCGGGATTATCCGGATTGCCGATGAAACGCAGTCGCGGATCAGCGACGGCGTGGCGCTGCACGATCTCCAGCGACGCATCATTCGAGTCATTGTCGACCACGCGGATCTCGACCACGCCGTCCGCATTGCGCAGCCGTTGCAGGCAGTCGTCGAGGGTCTCCTCGCTCTCATGTGACACCACGATGGCGGCGATGCCTGCGATGCCGGTGACACCGGCACTGCTCATGACGACTGCGGAAACAAGTCGGCCTGTGGCGAGCCGCGGTCCAACCCGGCCAACGTATCGCGCAGTCTGATCCGCAGTTCGTGCAGTGGATCCTGCATCAGGCTCTGCGCCAATCGTGCATGCCAGCCCGGCCAACGCACCGACAGGCGATCCATATCGCCAAGCACGGCGTGGCCTTCGTCATCGCGCAAGACGAACGCGGTCTCGCACAAGACATTGCGCCAACCGAGGCCGGACAGGCGCAGGGACAGATCGGTCAAGGCGGCGTACCAGGAATGGAAGCTGGCGGCATCCACTCCGCCGGCGCGCTTGTAGGCGCTGCCGCGGATCAGGACCGCATGGCCAACCGCGGCCGGCAGGTCAGGACAGGTGGCGGGCAACGTTGCGCAGGCACGTGCCAGCCGCGCGGGGTCCTCGTCGAGCGCCACGATCTCGCCGATCCTCGGCCATGCGGCCGCTTCGCCGGCATTGCTCCACGGGGTCACCGTGGCAATCGTCGGATCGCGCGGCAGGCACGCGGCGAGTTGTTGCAACCAACCCGGCGTGGGCCGCGCATCGGCAGCGAGGATCACGACATCCGCGTCGCCACAGGCGCGCAAGGCTTCGTCGAGATGCGCGGCCTCCCCGATGCTGCGCGCGCGGCGGGTATGCGCAGCGGTCAGGCGCGTCTGTGCCAGCCACCCATCGATGATCGCCCCAGCACGCGGACCGGCCTGGGCATCATCGGCAAGCCACACCCGCGTACCGGCCGGCGTCGAGGCGTCCAGCGCGGCCAAACAGGCATCCAGCGCGTTCTCATCGACGCCAACCGGAATCAGGACGACCGGCGGCGTCAGCGTCGCCGGAGCGGCGACGGATGGAACGTGAGCCGGCATGGGCGCGCCGGCCTCGATCACTTGGCCTTGCTGTTGTACAGCGGCTCCAACGCGCGGAACCGGCGGCCGTATTCATCGGTCAGGTCGCGTGCTTCCTGCGGGCTGCGGACCACGGTCGGGGTGATCAGCACGATCAACTCGTCACGCGTCTTGCTGTTGCTCTGCTGGCCGAACAGCCCCCCGATGACCGGGATGCGGCTCAGGCCGGGAATTCCGGTGGAGCCGCGCTCCGTGCCATCGGAAATCAGGCCAGCCAGCATGATGGTCTCGCCGCTTGGTATGGCCGCGCTGGTGTGGACCTTGTTGGTGTCGATGCGCACGTTGCCGTTGTCGTCAGGCTCGCCGCTGGGCTTGCTGACTTCCTGGACGATGTCCATGAACACCATGCCGTCGCGGGTGATGCGCGGACGCACCTTCAGGATGATGCCGGTTTCCAGGTACTGCACCTGGCTGTAGGTACCGTTGGTGTTGCCGCTGTTCGGGTTGAAGCTGACCGATGAGATCGGAATGCGCTGGCCAACGTTGAGGCTGGCTTCCTTGTTGTTCTGGGTGAACACCGAAGGCGCTGACAGGGTGCGTACGTCGGTCGCGGTGTCCAATGCGCTGACGATGGCCGCCGCGTTCTTGCCGAGGAAGGTCCAGCTCAGCACATTGCCGACATTCGGAATCTGGCTGACGCCGCCGGAATAGCTGCCGAAGCTGTTGCGCCCGGTCGGATAAGGCAGGTTGCCTGCCGCATTCGAGGTCAATGCATTATCGAAGAAGTAACTCACGCCGTATTGCAGCGCGCCCTTCAAGCTCACGCTCAACACCTGTGCCTCGATATGCACCTGCATCGGCATCACGTCAATCCGGTCGATGACCTCGCGGATCGACTTCCACTGCGACGGATTCGCGCGCACCAACAACGCGTTGGTGTCTTCGACCGCGGACACGCCGACCTCGCTGCCCTCGACCTTGAGGGTCACCCGGCCATTGCCATTGGATTTGCTGGGCAGGCTGCCGCCGTCGCCCAATCCATTCGCGACCTGCGCGCTGGACGTGCTGGACTTGTCATCCACACCGGAATCACGGATCTCGGTGGAGTCCACGCCCGGCATCATCGAAGGCGAATCGCTACCGCTGCTGCGGCCACCACCGAAGACTTCGGACAGGCGATCAGCGAGGTCGCGCGCCTTGATGTATTTCAGCTCATACGAAAACAGGCGCCCGTCGCCGCTGCCGCCTTCGATGCGATCGATCCACTGCTGGATGTCGTTCAGGTACTTCGGCTGGCTGGTGATCACCATCACCGAGTTGCTGCTGTCCAATGGCATGAAGCGGAACATGCCCGCAGTCGGCGCCTTGCCTTCCTCGCCGAACACGCGCTCGAGATCCTGCACCACCGTGCTGGCTTTGCCGGATTGCAGCGGATACACGCCCACCGACATGCTGGACATCCAGTCGACGTCGAAGACCTGGATCGTGCGCAGGTAGTTCTCCAGCTCGGTGCGGGTGCCGGCAATGGTGATCATGTTGCGCGAGCCATCCGCGCTGACGATCGCGCCCTGCCGGGCATACGGCTTGAGGATCTTTTCCATCTCGCTGGC
>JBKJOY010000278.1:0-3442 GCA_046595415.1 Thermomonas sp. | reverse complement strand
ATGCGATCTCCGCGAGCGGCCCCAGCGAACTGGCGCGCATGTCCGCCAACGGCAGCCGGGCCGACGCGATCCGCCTGGAGGCGCTGAACGAACTGTTGCATGCCGGCCAACCGCAGGTGATGCAGGGCCGCTATGCCGGCCTGGGACGTACCTCGATCGCGGTCAATGGGGCACTGCGCACGGCGCTGGATCCGGCCAATGGCGGCGATATCGCCACGGTGTTCCCTGCGACGCAACTCGCCGCGCAACTGCGCATGATCGCCCGCATGATCAAGGTCAGCCGCGGGCCGGCGATCGGCCACCAGCGCGCCCGACAGCTGCGACAACAGCGCCGCGTGGCGAGTCGGATCCATCTGGTTGTCATGCGTGTCGAATCCGCCCAGCCCGGCATAAAAAATTTGTCGCTGGTGGCCGATCGACGGCCCGCGGCTGACCTTGATCATGCGCGCGATCATGCGCAGTTGTGAGGCAAGTTGGGTCGCCGGGAACACCGTGGCGATGTCTCCGCCATTGGCCGGATCCAGCGCGGTGCGCAACGCTCCGTTTACCGCGATCGAGGTGCGCCCCAGGCCGGCATAGCGTTCCTGCAAGACTTGTGACTGGCCGGCTTGCAGCAGCTCGTTGAGCGCCTCCAAACGGATCGCGTCAGCGCGGCTGCCGGAGGCCGACATGCGCGCCAGTTCGCTGGGCCCGCTGGCGGAAATGGCATAGGGCTGGACCGAGGCCCCACTCTGGTACAGGTTGTTGCCGAAGATCGAGATCGTGGGTGGCAGTGCCGTCAACCCGCCATTGAGCGACGCTAGCTTGTCGCCTGCAAGCCCTCCCCAGCCATTGCCGGTGTGGGTGCCGGTGGCATGCCCGCGCATCCATTGCCGCTGCTGGTCGTTATGCGAATACAGGTATGCCGGCAAGGGCTTGCCGCCGGGATACCCGACCTCTGTCTTGCGCACCGGTTCGACCAGGCTGCCAACGTTGGCCTGGAACGCCAATTCGCCTGCATCGAACAACGGCTTGGCTGCTGCGAAAGAAGGATGCAGGCCCCAACTTTTGCCGCCCGTATCCGTGACCGCGGCGAGGCTGTCCCGGGCGATGCCGAGTCCGAACGGATTGCTGGCCGCATCGAAGACGCCACCCCGGCTGCGCAGATAGACGTCGTATTCGTCCTGCGCGCGTGGGATCAGCATGTTGTACGAATCGTTGCCGCCGTACAGGAAGATGCAGACCAGCGCCCGGTACTCGCCAGGGCTTGGCGTGGCGGCCAGCGCATGACCCATCAGTTGCAGTTGCGGGAACAGCGCGCTGGCGGTTCCGCCAGCGACAAGGGCACCAAGCCCCTGCAGGAAGCGGCGACGGTGATGGCGGGTCGAGTGCGACATGGTGGGTCTTCCCTTGCAGGGCGCATTTGCGCCCGTGGAATGGCGTCAACGCTGGATGGCGTAGTCCGGCGACAGCAAAGCAATAAGCAGGAGCGAGCGGGCGCGTTCGGAGGAACTACGGCCATCAGTGCGCAGCTTGTCCAGCATGCGCGTCATGCTGCCAACACTGGCGGCGGACAGGGAGCCGCCATGCAGCAACAGGTTCACGTCCTGGACCATGCCGGCGTGGTCACCGGCATCGGCAAGTTGCGCCAGCCGGGTGATGTCCAGCACCGGCGCATTGGTCGTCGCGGTGGGAGCCGTGGTACTGGCGTAGTTCCATAGCAGCGCGTCAGTCTGGTTGTGCCCGGTGGTGAAGGTCGATTCGTTGATGATCTGCAGTTCCGGGGCGTACGCACCTTGGCTGCCATTGGCCACAGGGATGCGGTAATCAGGCTCGAAGAAATTGAACACGGAGGGCGAGCGCTGCGAATCCTGGGCGATCGAGACGGTGAGGTCGGCGGTATTGCCTGCCCGGAAGCGCAGGCTGCCATCAGCCGGCGTCACATAGCGTGCCTGGTATGACCGCCACAGGTTGGCGATGCGCAGCAATGGCTCGCGCGGCTTGCCGTACGTGGTGTCACTGGCAGCAGGCAGGTTGCGCGCTTCGCCATCCAGCAGGATTGCACGCAGCACGCGACCGAGGTCGCCTGCGCTGCTGGTCCACGTCTGCGCCACCCGACGGATGTAGTCCGGGCTTGGATTGCTGGTGACAAAACGCTGGATCAGCTGGCGACTGATGAAGGGTGCGGTGCTCGGGTAATTGCTGAGCGCGTCGAGCGCCTGTTCCAGGTCAGCCGCGCAGTTACTGCCGTTGCTGATCACGGTCCCGCCGACGATCGTCTTCGGCTTGTCGTCATGGAACGCCGGATGACACTGCATCGGTGCATACGAGCGCGCATCCACGCGCCCGTAATTCGCGTCGGACTGGCCGGCATAGGTCCAGCCGGTCCATACCCGCGCCATCGCGGCAATCACCGCCTGGTCATAGGTCGGCACCGGCTGACCGGCTCCGTCCAGCACCAGCGAGAAATCCGGATTGCGTTGCTGCAGGCCGATGCTGAACAGCTGCATCGATTCGCGCGCGTAATTCTCGTCGGGCACCACCTTGCCATCCGCAGTGGCCTTGCGGTTGCCGGCATGGCTCAGGTACACGCCCATCGCAGGGTGCAGGGTGACTGCCTTGAGCACACTGCGATAGCTGCCGAACGCATTGCGCGCCAGAGTGTCCTGGTAGTCGGCCACCCTTGGGATCTGCGCAGTCCCGCTTACGAAATCGGAGACCACGAAGATTTCGCTGAGTGCGAACGCCATCCGCATCCGCAGCTGGTCGGGTGCGGTAGCCGCCTGCCACAGCCATGCGTTGCGCCGATGCGCCTGGGTCAGGTCCTGCTCGGCCAGTCCACTGGCGAGGATCTGCTGGATATGCGGCAACACCAGCGTCATCGGCGTGCGCGCGGGATCCATTTGCTGGTCCAGCCATTGCGAGTAGCCCAGCGTCTGCACCCTGGCGATCTCCGCCCGGGTCGGACCGAAACTTGCCTGTGCCAGGAAGCGCGCAGCCTCAGCTTCACTGATTGCGGCTGGCGGCGGCGGAGGTGGTGGGCTGGGCGGCGGGCTGGACGGGACGTTCGAGCCGCCGCCCCCGCCTCCGCCACACGCGGCCAGCATGACGCTGCAGGCGAACAGGAGGCCAGGTGCCCAGCGCAATCGCTTGGCCGCCCCTGCGAGGCTTACGGCTTGTCTCGGCTTCATCGGCATGACCGGATCTCCACAACCATTGGGCTCAGCATATCGCGGTCAACCTTGCTCGAAACCGCGCTGCCTGGAATTGCAAACGCCGGTCGGCGCAATTGGTTGACAGCACAAGATGCACGAAGATCAAGCTAAGCCGCTTGCGTGCGGCGCAGTGCACGCAAGGCCGCGAACGGAAAACGCACCCAGATCATCGCGAACACGCCCGCACGTACGAGACCACTGCGTCGCGGCGCCTCGAACTTGCTGAACTAGCGCCACAGCCCACCATG
>JBKJOY010000277.1:0-4009 GCA_046595415.1 Thermomonas sp. | reverse complement strand
CGCGGCGTCGCTGGTGCTCGGACTTTATGCTTTCAGTTTGCCGAAGGCGCCACCGACGCTGGTGGCTGCTGACAACCGCTCGATGCTGGACGTACTCGGCCTGTCCTCATTCCGCCTGTTCCGCGATCGCAACATGGCGGTGTTCTTCATCTTCGCGATGCTGCTCGGTGCAGCGTTGCAGTTGACGAACGCCTATGGCGATACCTTCCTGCACGACTTCGCGAACGTCGATGCCTACAAGGACACGCTGGCGGTCAAGTACCCCGCCATCATCATGTCGATTTCGCAGATTTCAGAAACGCTGTTCATCCTCGCCATCCCGTTCTTTCTGAAGCGCTTCGGCATCAAGACGGTGATGACGATCAGCATGCTGGCCTGGTTCCTGCGCTTCGGGCTGTTTGCGTATGGCAACCCCGGCCCCGGCCTGTGGATGATCGTCGCCAGTTGCATTGTGTACGGCATGGCCTTCGACTTCTTCAACATCTCCGGCTCGCTGTTCGTTGAACAGCAGAGCGACCCACGCATCCGCGCCTCGGCACAAGGCCTGTTCATGCTGATGACCAATGGCATCGGCGCGGTATTGGGCAGCCTGATCGCCGGCTTCGTGATCGAGCACTTCTACACCGGCGCCGGCGGCACCAAGGATTGGCACGGCATCTGGACGGCTTTCGCGCTGTATTCGCTGGCGATGGCAGTGCTGTTCGTCCCACTGTTCAAGCACCGCCACGATCCACGCGCGATGGCGCTTGGCGGCGTGCATGGCAAGGCCGATGTCAACAATCCCTGACCCGCGCGAGGCGCCCGCGCAGATGGGTGTCACCGGCATCGATGCTGGCCACGGCCATGTGTGCGTGGTCGGCTCGTTCAACGTCGACCATGTCTGGCGGGTCGCGTCATTGCCGCAACCGGGCGCAACATTGGCTGGCGACTATCGCAGTGGCCCCGGCGGCAAGGGCTTCAACCAGGCGATGGCGGCGTGTCGTGCCGGCGCTGCGACCAGCTTCGTATGCGCGCTGGGTGGCGACCCCGGCGCACAGCTCGCACGCGCGTTGTGCAGCACGGACGGCATCGACCTGCGCGATGCCGAATGCAGCCTGCCCACCGGCACCGCCGGCATTTATGTGGATGCGCAAGGCCGCAACACCATTGTGGTGGGCGCCGGTGCGAATGCGTGGCTGGAACCCGGATTCGTCACCACGACACTGGCGTCGATCGCGCGCATCGACGTGGTACTGGTGCAGCTTGAATCGCCACTTGATGCCGTTGAAGAGGCCTTGTTTCTTGGCCGCGAACGCAGCGCGCTGACCATTCTCAACCCGGCCCCGGCCAACGCCACGATCGGTGGTGCGCAACTGGAACTGGCCGACATCCTGACCCCGAACGAAACCGAATTCGCCGCGCTGATCGGACGCCACGTCGGCGAGCGCATCACGCCCGATGACGTCGGCAGCCTGGACCAGAGCCGCCTGCATGCGCTGTGCCGGCAACTGGGGCATGGCAGCACGGTGATCATCACGTTGGGCGCGAGTGGCTGTTTCGTGTCGCACCCCGAGAACCAGTGGCGCGGCGACAACAACGCGTATTGCCGCTTGTCCGCGGAAACGATGCGCGTCGTCGACACCACCGGTGCGGGCGATGCATTCAATGGCGCACTGGCGGCTTCGCTGGCAAACCAGCCACAGCTGCCATTCAACGCGCATGTGCGCTTCGCGAGCCGCTACGCCGGTTTGTCCACCGAACGCGAAGGCGCGGCACTCGCCATGCCGCGCGGAATCGATGTCGCCGCGCGCTTCACCGCCGCCTAGTCGACATTCCGACGCGTGCCCGGCGGCCACAATCCAGGCTGCCACTACACTAGGCCGATGCAGATCGGCCGCCATCGCATCGAACCGCGCGTGATCCTCGCCCCGATGGCGGGGGTCACCGACAAGCCGTTCCGCCTGCTGTGCAAGCAGTTGGGCGCCGGATTGGCGGTGTCGGAAATGACCACCAGCGATCCTCGCTTCTGGAAGACTGCGAAGTCGGTGCACCGGATGGACCATGTCGGTGAGCCGGACCCCGTCAGCGTGCAGATCGCCGGCACCGTGCCTGCGATCATGGCGGACGCGGCCCGCCATAACGTCGAGCATGGCGCGCAGATCATCGACATCAACATGGGCTGCCCGGCCAAGAAGGTCTGCAATGCATGGGCCGGTTCCGCATTGATGCAGGAACCGGAACTGGTCGCGCGCATCCTCGAAGCGGTGGTCAAGTCAGTCGATGTGCCGGTGACCTTGAAGATCCGCACCGGCTGGGATGCCAGCCATCGCAATGCGCCGGAAATCGCGCGCATCGCCGAGGACGTGGGCATCGCGGCGCTAGCCGTGCATGGCCGCACCCGCGACCAGCAGTACACCGGTCTGGCCGAATACGACACGATCGCCTCGATCAAGGCGCAGCTGGGCATCCCGGTGATCGCCAACGGCGATGTTGACTCACCCGAAAAAGCCGCCTGGGTCCTGCGCCATACCGGCGCCGATGCGGTAATGATCGGTCGCGCGGCACAGGGGCGGCCATGGCTGCTGGGTGCCATTTCGCACTTCCTCGCGACCGGTGAACGCTTGCCGGAACCATCACTGGAACAGGTTCGCACGATCCTGCTTGGCCACCTCAATTCCCTGCATGAGTTCTATGGCGAGCAGATGGGCGTGCGCATCGCCCGCAAGCACCTAGGCTGGTATGCCAAGGATCGACCCGAGAACCATGCATTCCGCGCGGTGGTCAACCAGGCCGTCAGCGCGGAAGCGCAGGTGCGGCTGACCACGGACTATTTCGACGCGCTGGTCGCGGGCGTCCCGTCATGGACTGCCACGGCGGCTTGAGTGGTATTCACTTAACGCTGGGCAACTTGCATCGAACACGAAGTACTGCAAGATGCACGGCTGCCCAAGGGCATGTATCATGCGCAACCATCTTTCCATCCGAATACAAGGATATAAGCCCGATGTCGAGCTACCTGTTCACCTCCGAATCGGTGTCCGAAGGCCATCCGGACAAGATCGCCGACCAGATATCCGATGCGGTGCTCGACGCGATCCTGCGCCAGGACAAGCGCGCGCGCGTTGCCTGCGAAACCATGGTCAAGACCGGCGCGGCGATCGTGGCCGGCGAAGTCACCACCTCGGCGTGGGTAGACATTGAAGACCTGACCCGCAAGGTCATCAACGACATCGGCTACGACAATTCACGCGTGGGCTTCGACGGCCACACCTGCGCGATCATCAACATGCTCGGCAAGCAGTCGCCCGACATCGCCGCCGGCGTGGACGGCACCAGCAAGAAGGCCAAGAAGCCGGAAGAGCAAGGTGCAGGCGACCAGGGCCTGATGTTCGGCTACGCCTGCAACGAGGCGCCGGAATTCATGCCCGCGCCGATCTATTACAGCCACCGTCTGGTCGAACAGCAAGCCAAGGTCCGCAAGAACGGCAAGCTGAAGTGGCTGCGCCCGGATGCGAAGTCGCAGGTCACCCTGCGCTACAGCGAGAACGGCCAGCAGGTTGAAGGGCTCGATGCCGTGGTGCTCTCCACCCAGCATGATCCCGAGATCAAGCAGAAGGACCTGGTCGAGGCCGTGCGCGAGCACATCCTCAAGCCAGTGCTGCCGAAGAAGTGGCTGGATGCGTTGCCGAAGAACAAGGTGCACATCAACGCGACCGGGATCTTCGTGATCGGCGGGCCGGTGGGCGACTGCGGGCTGACCGGGCGCAAGATCATCGTGGACACCTATGGCGGCATGGCCCGTCACGGCGGCGGTGCCTTCTCCGGCAAAGATCCATCCAAAGTGGACCGCAGCGCTGCCTACATGGGCCGCTGGGTCGCCAAGAACGTGGTCGCCGCTGGCCTCGCTGAGAAATGCGAAGTGCAGTTCGCCTACGCCATCGGTCATCCCCGCCCGGTCAGCGTTCACATCGACACCTTCGGCACCGGCATCAAGGACGACGACGCCATCCTCTCCGCCGTGCTGAAGACC
>JBKJOY010000274.1:0-3660 GCA_046595415.1 Thermomonas sp. | reverse complement strand
ACCACGATTGTGATGGTCACCCACGACCCGGAACTCGCGGCGCGCGCGCAACGCAACGTGCACATCGTCGATGGCATGGCGACCGACCTGTCGGTCGAGCCCAGCCTGGCCCGCGTGGCCGCAGCATCGCGCGACGAAAACGCATCCGCGACCGCAGCCTGAGGAGTTCGTCATGTTCGGTTACAACTTCAAGCTCGCCCTGCACAGTTTCAAACGCAACAAGGCGCTGACTGCGCTGATGGTGCTTGCGATCGCACTGGGCATTGGCGCCAGCATGACCACGCTGACGGTGTTCCATGTGCTGTCGGGCGATCCCATCCCGCAGAAGAGCGATCGTCTGTTCTATGTGCAGATGGATCCGGCATCGATCAACGGCTTCAAGCCAGGCGAAGATCCGGAATCGCAGATGACCCGTTTCGATGCGGAAGCGCTGTTGCGTGATGGCCGCGCCCAGCGGCAAGCGCTGATGACCCGCGGCGGCGTGGTGATCGAGCCTGAACGCAACGACTTGCAGCCCATGCAACAAGATGCCCGCTTCGCTTCGGCGGATTTCTTCCCGATGTTCGACGTGCCATTCCGGTTTGGCCATGGCTGGAGCAAGGCCGAGGACGATGGCCGTGCGCGCGTCGCCGTGATCAGCACCGCGCTGAACGACAAGTTGTTCGGCGGCAGCAACAGCGTGGGCAAGAACGTGCGCCTGAACGACCACGAGTTCCGCATCATCGGCGTGCTGGCGGAGTGGGAACCGCACCCGATGTTCTTTGACATCACCGGCGAACGCTTCAGCGGCGCAGAGCAGGTCTACCTGCCGTTCTGGACCTCACGCGCCCTGAAGATGGGCAGCTCCGGCAACATGAATTGCTGGGATGGTCCCAAAACCTCAGAGGAAGATCCGGAAGGCAACAACGGGCTTAATGCACCGTGTGCGTGGATGCAGTACTGGGTAGAGCTCGGCAACCCCGCCAAGGCAGCGGAATTCAAGCAGTACCTGGTCAACTACTCGGACCAGCAACACGCGGCCGGCCGTTTCCAGCGGCCAACCAATGTAGCGCTGTCGAACGTCATGACGTGGCTGGACAAGAACAACATCGTACCGGGCGACGTACGCCTGCAGGTGTGGCTGGCGCTGGGTTTCCTGCTGGTGTGCCTGCTCAATACGGTGGGCCTGCTGCTGGCGAAATTCCTGCGTCGCGGGGGCGAGATCGGTGTGCGCCGCGCGCTGGGTGCATCGCGTCGGCAGGTGTTCCAGCAGTGCCTGGTCGAAGCCGGCACGGTGGGTCTTGCCGGCGGCATCCTCGGGCTGGCATTCGCCTTGCTGGGTTTGTGGGCCGTGCGCCAGCAACCGACCGACTATGCGCCGCTGGCCACTCTGGATATGCCGATGCTGCTGATGACGTTCGCCTTGGCGCTGATCGCAAGCGTGCTGGCCGGGCTGCTGCCGGCGTGGCGTGCCTGCCAGATCTCGCCTGCCATCCAGCTCAAGTCGCAGTGATGCCGCAGGCCTCGCCTTCGCAATGCAACCGCAGCTATTCCCTTGCACTCACGTCGACGGGAGCACCTCGATGAACATTCGTCCCATTCTTTCCACCCTGCTTCGCCACCGCACTGCGGCGGCGCTGATCGTGCTGGAAATCGCACTGTCGTGCGCCATCGTCTGCAATGCGTTGTTCCTGATCCAGACGCGCTTGCAGCGCATGGATCGACCCACCGGACTTGCCGATTCGCAACTGGTGGAACTGGAGGTTGCCGGCATCGGCAAGGATGAAGATCCGGACGCACTGGCAAAGCGCGACTTGCTGCAATTGCGCGCGATCCCTGGCGTGATCGCAGCCAGCAAGGTCAACCAGATCCCGTTCAACAACAGCGCGTGGAATTCCTCGATCAACCTGACACCGGATCAACGCGACCCCACCGCCGATGCCGCGGTGTACATGGGCGACGAGCACATGCTGCAAGCGTTCGGCATGCGATTGAGCTCCGGACGAAATTTCACCCATGAGGACATCCAGGATTGGGGTGCCCTGAACGCGCCTGGTGCAAAAGCATCGTTCCCGGTCGCCCTGGTGACGCGCGCGCTGGCGGAAAAGCTGTACCCCGGTCAGTCCGCGGTGGGCAAGGTGATGTATGGCTGGGGCGATGATCCCACCCGCATCATCGGGATCGTCGACACCCTGATCCGTCCCAACGACAACGGGGGCGCGTCGCAAAGCCAATTGTCCTTCATCCTGCCAGTGCAGGCGTCGTCCGGGCCATACGTACTGCGAACGGACCCGGAGCGGCGCGCCGAGGTGATGAAGGCGGCGCAACAGGTGCTGGAGCGGGTCAGCGCGCGTCGCGTCCTGCTCAACAACCGCACCTTCGAAGAAGTGATCGCCAAGCACTACCGGCAGGATCGTGCGATGGCGTGGTTGCTGGCAACGGTGATCCTGGCGCTACTGGTGGTGACCGGCTTCGGCATCGTCGGGCTGGCCAGTTTCTGGGTGCAGCAACGCACCAAGCAAATCGGCATCCGGCGTGCGCTGGGCGCCACCCGTGGGCAGATCCTGCGTTACTTCCAGACCGAAAATTTCCTGCTGTCCAGCATTGGCATCGCGCTGGGCATGTTGCTGGCTTACGCCATCAATCAACTCCTGATGGCGAAGTACGAATTGCCGCGGCTGCCGCTGGGCTATCTGCCGGCGGGCGCGGTGAGCCTGTGGCTGCTGGGGCAGTTCGCGGTGTTCTGGCCGGCGCGTCGTGCTGCCGCGGTACCACCTGCCGTAGCGACAAGAAGCGCATGAACAGGTCAAGTGTTCTGAAGAGTGCCAGCCTACTGCTGGCCGTATTGGTCACAATTCCCGCCTTGGCGAACGACGCTGCCCGGACGGTGTCCAGCGGCGACACCTTGTACGCCACCATTGCAAAACTCGATGGCGAAGTGTTCGACGCGTTCAACCATTGCGAAGATCCAGCGCAATTGCAGAAGCATGCCAGTTACTTTGCCGATGACGTCGAGTTCTACCATGACACCGGCGGCGTGACCTGGACCCGGGAGGCCATGCTCGCCAACACCAAAAAAAATGCATGTGGCAATTATCGGCGCGAACTTGTTGCAGGCAGCCTGAAGGTTTATCCGGTGAAGGACTTTGGCGCGATCTCCCAAGGTGTCCACCGCTTCTGCCAGACCAGTGACGGAAGCTGCGACGGGCTGGCGGATTTCGTCATCGTCTGGCACCGCATCAATGATCGCTGGCAGATCACGCGCGTGCTCAGTTATGGCCACCGCGTCGCGTCCGGGATGCCAGAATAGTCGCCATGCCTACGATCCTGGTCATTGACGACAACGCCGCCGTTGCCACTGCGCTGGAGATGCTGTTCTCCCTGCACGACATCGACGTGGCCCATGCCGCGTCACCAGCCGAAGGCCTGCAGCGCCTGCGTACTGACGGCATTGATCTCGTCATCCAGGACATGAACTTCGAATCCGACACCACCTCGGGCGATGAGGGTGTTGCGTTGTTCCATCAGATCCGCGGCGAGCATGCCGACCTGCCGGTGATCCTGCTGACGGCGTGGACGCACTTGGAATCGGCAATTGACCTGGTAAAGGCTGGCGCGGTCGATTACCTGGCCAAACCCTGGGACGACCGCAAGCTGCTGGCAACGGTCAACAACCTGCTG
>JBKJOY010000225.1:0-7378 GCA_046595415.1 Thermomonas sp. | reverse complement strand
GCCTGGTACACGGCCTACACGCCCTACCAGGCGGAGATTTCGCAAGGCCGGATGGAAGCGCTGATCAACTTCCAGACCATGATCACCGACCTCACTGCGATGGACATTGCCAGCGCTTCATTGCTGGACGAAGCCACCGCCGCGGCTGAGGGCATGACCCTGGCCAAACGCTCGTCGAAGTCGAAATCGAACACCTTCCTGGTGGCCGGCGACACCCATCCGCAGACGCTTGAAGTGCTGCGCACCCGCGCAGAACCGATGGGTCTTGTGGTCGAGATCGTGCGCTCGACCGATGCGTTCCACGAGAGACTGGCCGCGGGAGATTATTTCGGCGTGCTGGTGCAATACCCCGCGTCCAGCGGCTGGATCGAAGAGTGGGATCGCGATGCGCAGATCATCCATGGCCATGGTGCACTGTTCGTGGTCGCCACCGACCTGCTTGCGCTGACCCTGATCAAGCCGCCGGGCGAGATGGGCGCCGATATCGTGATCGGCAATACGCAGCGCTTCGGTGTGCCGTTCGGCTTTGGTGGCCCGCATGCGGCTTTCATGGCCTGCCGCGACGCCTACAAACGCTCGATGCCGGGTCGCCTGATTGGCGTCTCGCTGGATGCCGAAGGCAAGTCCGCCTATCGCCTGACCCTGCAGACGCGCGAACAGCACATCCGTCGCGAGAAGGCCACGTCCAACATCTGCACCGCGCAGGTCCTGCTGGCGGTGATGGCCTCGATGTACGCCGTCTACCATGGCCCCGACGGCCTGACCCGGATTGCGTCGCGGGTGGCACGGATGACCGCGATCCTGGCGGCCGGCCTGCAGGAGCTCGGCCATCATGTTGTCCACGCCACGGCGTTCGACACGCTTTGCATCGACGCCGGCGACCGCAGTGCAGCGATTGCCGAACGTGCCCATGCGCTGCAAGCCAATGTGCGCGTGCGCGGCAATGGTTCCATCTGCGTCTCGCTGGATGAAACCACCACCCGCGCCGACCTTGCCCTGTTGTGGCGCATTTTCTCGACCGACGACGCTGCGCTGCCTTCGGTCGATGCATTGGATGAGAGTGCGCCTTCGCTGATTCCGCAGGCACTTACGCGCACCAGCCCGTTCCTCGCCCATCCCGTCTTCAACACCCACCACAGCGAACACGAACTCCTGCGCTACATGCGCACGCTGTCGGACAAGGACCTTGCGATGGATCGCACCATGATCCCGCTCGGCAGCTGCACCATGAAGCCCAATGCCACCGCCGAGATGATCCCGGTGACGTGGCCGGAATTCGGCAACATCCATCCGTTCGCTCCGGCTGGGCAGGTACAGGGTTACCAGGAGTTGATCGAAGGGCTGGAAGCCATGCTGGTGGAATGCACCGGCTATGACGCCGTCAGCCTGCAACCGAACTCCGGCGCGCAGGGCGAGTACGCCGGCCTGCTTGCAATCCGTGCATATCACGCCTCACGTGGGGACATGAAGCGCGACATCTGCCTGATCCCGGAATCCGCGCACGGCACCAATCCGGCCTCTGCACAGATGTGCGGGATGCAGGTGGTGGTGACCAAATGCGATGGCAACGGCAACGTCGATGTGGACGACATCCGTCGCAATGCGGAAAAGTACAGCGACCGCTTGGCCGCATTGATGATCACCTACCCGTCCACGCATGGCGTGTTCGAGGAAGACGTGGTGCAGATCTGCGAGATCGTCCACGCGCATGGCGGACAGGTGTACACCGACGGCGCCAACATGAACGCACTGGTCGGCGTGGCCAAGCCGGGTCAATGGGGTTCGGATGTGTCCCACCTCAACCTGCACAAGACGTTTTGCATTCCGCACGGCGGCGGCGGTCCGGGCGTCGGTCCGTGCGCAGTGAAGGCACACCTGGCGCCGTTCCTGCCCAAGGCGTTGCCCATGGAAGGGCGAGTGCCGCGGGCGCAGGATGCGCAGGAGCGGCCACTGGCGGCCGACACATTCACGACCGAGGGCGTGGGCGCCGGCAACATGGTCAGTGCCGCCACATACGGATCGGCGTCGATCCTGCCCATCAGCTGGATGTACATCGTGATGATGGGTGCGACCGGCCTGCGCAAGGCGACGCAGGTGGCGATGCTCAATGCCAACTACATCGCCCATAGGTTGGCTCCGCACTATCCCACTCTCTACACCGGCCGCAACGGACTCGTGGCACACGAGTGCATCCTCGACCTTCGGCCGCTGGAAAAGCTCAGTGGCATCAGTGCCGAAGACGTGGCAAAACGCCTGATCGATTTCGGCTTCCATGCACCGACCTTGAGTTTCCCGGTCGCCGGCACGCTGATGGTGGAGCCGACGGAATCGGAATCCCTGCATGAACTCGACCGCTTCATCGACGCGATGATCCAGATCCGCGACGAGATCCGCATGGTCGAGCGCGGCGAACTGGATCGCGAGGACAACCCGCTCAAGCACGCGCCGCATACGGCAACGCAAGCCGCGGCCGCCGAATGGACGCATGCCTACAGCCGCGAACTCGCGGTCTTCCCGCTGGCCACCCTGCGCCTGCAGAAATACTGGCCGCCGGTGGCGCGTGTGGACAATGTGTACGGCGACAAGAACGTCTTTTGCAGCTGCGTGCCGATCGGTGACTTCAATGGCGAACCCGAAGCCTTCAGCGAACCAATGGCGGTCTAAGTGAATTGCGCGGCCTGAGTGACTGGCCGCGTCCTCGCCGGATTCCCGTTTGAACCAGATCAGCCTAGATTAGGCATGAGTACCCGAACCTGACGCTTTTTACGGGTTAGGCTCGAGCAACAGCAGCCGACGCATGGGGTGCCGGCTGCGTGGTTGAACTGGTTCTGCATTCCCGGGGAGGGACGTTGATGCACGCATTTTCGAAGCCGAGGTTCCAGCGGTTGTGCCTGGCCGTGCTGGCCGCGTTGGCCATGCCTGCGATGGCACAGCAGACCAGCAACGATGACGCCGTGAAAAATGATGGGGTGAAGACCCTGGACCGGATGACGGTGACTGGTTCACGCATCAAACGCACGGACGTGGAGGCAGCACTGCCGATCACCATCATCCAGAAAGCTGAGATCGAAGCACAAGGCATCACCTCGGCGGAACAACTCCTGCAGCAATTGAACATCGCCAGCAACGGCCCTGATGGGCTTGCCGCCAACAGTGGCATTGCGCCGCCCGGCACGCGCGGCAACAACGGTGTATCCGGCGCCAACCTGCGCGGGCAAGGTGCCGATGCAACGTTGGTCCTGCTCAATGGTCGCCGCGTTGCCTCGCATGGCCTTGCCGGACAAGTAGTCGACTTGAATTCGATCCCGTTCGCGGCGATCGAACGCGTGGAAGTGCTTCGGGATGGCGCGTCCGCGCTGTACGGCACCGACGCCATCGGCGGCGTCATCAACTTCATCACCCGCGACAATTACCAGGGCCTGTCAGTCACCGGCGGCGCCGATGTCACCCAGCAGGGCGGTGGCAATATTTATCAAGCCAGTTTGCTCGGGGGCGTCGGCGACCTGGACACCGACCGCTGGAATGCCTGGGCCGCGGTCAACGTGAAACGGAACGAGATCCTGCGCGGCAACCAGCGCGATTTCGCCAACAGCTTCCAGCCGGACCGCGGCTTGTCGCCGGACTCGCGCGGCACACCGTTCGCCACGGTTGTCACCGGCACGGGCAGCCTGATCGGTGGCGGGCTCAGGGACCCGGCGTCCGCGCTCACCAAGACATCGATCAACACGCTGGACCTGCCGGGCGGCGCCGGCTGCGAAAACGGCGGCGAGATGATGGGCCCGTACGATGACAAGATCTGGGCCAGCCCCGGTGCGAGTTTCGCGTGCGCGTGGGATTACGGACGTGCCCGCACCATCCAGCAGCCGGTCCAGACCCTGCAGGGCATTGGCCGCGCCACCTTCAAGATCGGCGAGAACCACCAGTTCTTCGCGGAGTTCATGGGCTCGAGGGTCACCTCCAAGCGGGTGTTCGAGGCGCAGCAGATCTCCAGCAGCATCGGCGCGGGTGCAACCGCACTGGACGCCTACGAGTTGAACGCGAGCACGAAAGCCACCTACGACTCCGTCTATAACTCTTTGCTCAATTACTTCGGGCCACAGGCCAGCCTCAGCTACGGTGCTCCGATCAGGTATCGCTGGCGCTGTGAAATCTGCGGCCCGCGCCAACTCGAAACGACGACCCGCGCCTATCGCCTGCTGTTCGGCATGACCGGCACCGTCGGCACCTGGGACTATAACGTCGGCTTGTCACGCGCTGAGAGCCGGGCCAAATCGGTGCTCGCCGGCGGCTATTACTACACGCCGCAGTTGAAAGCGGCCCTGAAAAGCGGGTTACTCAACCCCTTCCTGATGCCCGGCCAGGACCAATCGCCGGCCGCCTATGCGGCGCTGGCGGCTGCAGATGCCTCAGGACTGGAATTGTATTCAGGCGTTTCGACGACGACCACCTTCGATGCGAGCTTCAGCGGGAGCTTGGGTTTCAAGCTGTGGGGCAAGGAAGATGTGCAGGCCGCGATTGGTATGGATCTCCGGCGCGAAGAGTACGAGTTCAGCGGACCCGCTCAATGGTCCACAGGCAATGCCTTCGTTTTCGGCGCACCGGGTGACTCTTCGAATTACCTGTCGCCAAGGCATCGCAACGTCAAGGCCGTGTTCGCCGAGTTCAACGTGCCTGTATTCGACAGCTTGGAAGTCAACCTTGCCGTGCGTCGTGACCAATATGATGGCTTCGGTGCCAGCACCAATCCCAAGTATTCCTTCAAATGGAAACCGGTTGACTGGGTAGCGTTCCGCGGCTCGTACAGCACCGGCTTCAAAGTGCCGGATTTTGCCAAGTTGTTCCGAGGCATCACCGAAACCCAGTACACAGGACTCGACCTGGCCGACCCGTCCATCTGCCCGAATGGCCGTTTCAACCCGGATGTGGCCAACTGCAACGTGCAGATCCGTCCCGATATCGTCACTGGCGGCAACCCGAACCTGCAACCGGAAGAAGCGAAGCAGAAGAGTCTTGGTTTCGTGCTGGCGCCCACGTCCAACATCGACGTCAGCGTGGATTGGTGGGAAATCGAACGGTTCAACACCATCCGCAGCGGCTTCAGCCTGAGCACGATGACCGCGAATTACGACCTGTACAAATCCAACTTCATTCGCGATGGGAACGGCAACATCACCCAGATCGACCAACGCTACATCAACACAGGTGGCACCCTGACCCGCGGCATCGAACTGGACGCCAACACACGTGGCGAGTTGGCGGGTGGCACCTGGAATCTCCACCTCAACGGCAACTACCTGCAAACCTTCAAGACCAAGAGCTTCGACAACCTGCCATATACCGGCAACCTGGTGGGCGAGTACGAGCGCTACTTCAACCTGCCGATCAAGTGGAAACACACGCTAGGTTTTGGCTGGAACAAGGGCGACTGGGCGCACACATTGACCCAGGTCTATCGCGGTGGTTACAAGGATTGGCTGCCGCCTGGCATCGTGAACGGGTATCTGCCAGTGAACTTCAATCCGAAGGTCGCCTCGTACACGACCTACAACTACAGCGTCAGCTGGACCAGCATCCAGCACCTGAAGGCGACGCTTGCCATCCGCAACCTGCTGGATACCGATCCGCCGTTTACCCTCCGCTACCTGGACGATGGCGACGGTGCCGGCTGGGAAGCACGCGTGGCTGATCCGCGCGGACGCTCCTTCAACCTGCTGGTTGAGTACACGTTCTGACGCTCCAACGGCTTGATGCCGTGACAACAGGCCCGTCACCCCACTGGTGGCGGGCCTTCTTTTTGACTAGTCGAGCACTCACCTCAGGCCGAACCTACCGGCATCCGCCAGGCAAAAGGTCAGCCTCGATCCCGACGCCATATCAGCATGCGGTTGTTGGCCGGCATCGCCACGTCGTCAATACAGTGCAAGCCGATACCCGCAGCCAATGCATTGACTGCTTCGACATCGCGGATCCCGGATCGCGGGTCGCGCGCACGCAGCGACTCGTCGAATTCGCGATTGCTCTCGCTAATGAACTGGCCGGCCTCGTTGAACGGGCCATACACAATGACCACTGCCTGCTCGGCAAGGATTCCCTGCAAGCTTGCGAACAATGCCTGCACCTCCTGCCAGCCCATGATATGCAAGGTGTTGGCGGTGAACATCGCATCGAACGGCAGCAGCGATGACGGAAGCCCAGGCTCGAAATGCGGCGTCGGTTCCGTTGCAACTTGCAATGCGATCGGCGCAGGCGTGTTGGGCAAGCCTGCGTCGTCCAACCATTGCTGGATACCGGGAAGATAACTGGTGTGATCACTGCATTGCCAGGTCAGCCATGGCATCGCCGCAGCGAAATGCACAGCGTGCTGGCCAGTACCACTGCCAATTTCCAGCACGTGGCGTGCATCACCCAGATACCTGCGCAGTATGTCGAGGATCGGGTCGCGATTGCGTTCGCAACTGGGCGAAAACGGCTTGTCCATCTGTCAGTCCGCAGCCGCGTAATCCGCACCGCCCGCGCAAACGGGCGATGCGGTCATTTGACTCAGTAACCGTTCTTTTTCAGCCACGCGTCGATCTGCGGCAGGCGCTGCGCGCGCAGCTTGATCCGGGTCTGGATCGCGCTCATCACCTGTTCGGCATCACGGCGCGAGGTCGGTGCGATATGCGCATCGGCGAACGCCTTGATCTTGTCGACCATCTTCAGGTCCTTGGCACTCGCACCCAGTCCCGGGTAGTAGCGCGCACGCGAGGTCGAATCGACCAGCTTGTCGACCTGTTCGCGATGCGCCAAGGCGAAGTCGAAGGCCATCTCCGAATGCTCGCGCGAGACCGACGCGATCATCCCCGCACTGTTAGTGGCGCCAGGCTCGTCGGTCAGGGCCATGTCCAGCGCACGCTGCGCCAGTGCCTTGTCCTTCGCTGCCGCCAGCAGGCCGTAATACTGGTCGCGGATCATCGACGATTTCTCGTCCTGCGCCATCTTGTGCAGCTTGTCCCACGTGGCGGCATCGGCATTGCGCGCCACGATGCCAAGGATCGTACGACGCAATTCCGGCGGAATTGCCTTCGGATCGGTCGCGGAGGCAGCGAAGCGCGCACGCGCTTCGGTGAGCACCTTGTCATCCCCCAGCGTGCTGAGGATGCCGATCAGACCGGAACGCAACTGCTTGGTGGTTGCGGAATCGTCCGCGCGGTTTTCCCAGCCCAATTGCTGGAACTTCGGCGACAAGCGAGCCAGCGCGAATTTGCGCGCAGCGGCCTGACGCTTGGGATTGCCTTCGAACGTGTCGTCAAGGCCACCCACGGTCCCGGCCACCATCTGCCACAGGTTGGGCGAGGCATCGAGCGGCACCTTGGTGGTCAGGTCCAGCGAATCCGAC
>JBKJOY010000146.1:0-4712 GCA_046595415.1 Thermomonas sp. | reverse complement strand
ATGCTTGCGCTCGGCACGCATCCGCGCCTCGGCGCAATGTTGTTGTGCACGACGAAGCCATCCCGTGTCGCGCTGGCCTGCGACCTGGCGTCCTTGGTCGAAGCACGCGATCCGCTGCGCACGCGCAGCGATGCATTGGCGCAACGCTGGCAGGCATTGGCGTCATTCCGCGGGGGAAAGCTGACAAGCGATGCGCATCGCGGCGGACTGCAAGCCATCGACGCAGCCGCCACGCAATGGCGGCGACGCCTGCGTGGCGAGACCAAGCCGGCGCGCGACGTGCCCGCGCATGCGCTCGGCGATCTGCTGGCGCATGCATTCCCCGACCGTATCGCGCGCCAGCATCCGAACGATGCCAAGCGCTACCAATTGGCGAATGGACGCATGTTGCGACTGTTCGATGACAGCGCCTTGTATGGCGAGCCGTGGTTGGTCGCCAGCGAACTGCGCTTCGATGCCAGAGATGCATTGTTGTTACGAGCAGCGCCGGTCGATGAGCGCTATTTACGTGATGCCTTCACCACGCATTTTCGCGAAGGCGAGGAAGTCCGTTGGGATGCAGATAAGCGCGCATTGGTCAGCGAGCGGATCGAGCGCTTCGATGGCATCGTGCTGTCGAGTCGATCGTCCGGTCGTGTTGATCCTATCCAGGCAGCGCGCGCACTGACGAATGCCGTCGGCACGCTTGGACTCGATGCATTGCCGTGGAGTGAGGCTGCGGGCCAATGGCGCTGTCGCGTGCAAAGTCTCCGGACATGGATGCCGGAGCTCGGTTTGCCTGACGTGGGCGACGCGGCATTGCTGGCATCGCTGGACGATTGGTTGCTGCCCGCATTCGCAGGCAAGACCCGGCTGGATGCGCTGACGGAAGCCGAGCTTGCCGAGGCGTTGAAGGCACGCGTGGACTGGTCCCTCAGGCAACGCATCGACGGGTTGGCGCCGATGCGCATGAGCGTGCCTTCGGGCATGGATCGGCGCATTGAATACGCGATCGATGACGAGGGCCTCCCGGCATCGCCGGTGCTGGCGGTGAAACTGCAGGAGTTGTTCGGGCTGGCCGAGACGCCACGCATCGCCGAGGGACGCATGCCAGTCACCCTGCACCTGCTGTCGCCTGCGGGCCGCCCGCTGCAGGTCACCCAGGACCTCGCCGGTTTCTGGGCGCGTACCTATCCGGAAGTGAAAAAGGAAATGAAGGGGCGCTACCCGCGTCATCCCTGGCCGGATGATCCCTGGAATGCGACCGCGACGCATCGCGCGAAGCCCCGCGGTACCTGAATCGGAAATCGCAACGCTCACGTCTCCTGAACGCGAGCGTGCACAGACTTGTCCCATCAACTTGAACAACATCGCACTCTTGAGAGGAACCACCATGACCAAGCTAGTCCACGCGCAGGATCGTGCAATGCAATTGATCGGCGAAATCAGCGACGGCCTGCGCAAGGCGGTTCCGGGCCGCGCGATGCAATGGGTGGAAACCGGCGCTGCGCTTGGTGCACTCCGCACCGGTGGTCGAGTCGCCACGAAACTGGTGCGTCGCAATCCAGTACTCGCAGGTGCGGCGATTGCCGGAGCCGGCTTGCTGTGGCTGGCGGCACGTCACCGCGCCAAACGCGCCGAGCAGGGCCCGATTGACGGCACCGCGACCCGGATCGATGCCAAGCCGCGCACGCGTAGGGCGTCGACCCGCAAAACCGCGACCAGCAACAGCGAGTCCTGATTTCGCTTGATCTCGCTTGATCTAGAGCGAAATCGCTGAGTTTCCGGAATTACATCAAGCGCGCCGAACCCTCGGCGCGCTTTTGTTTTGGCGGATTGACGTGCCGACGACAGCAGCTCTAGACAGTCAGGCTTGTGCTTCGGGCAATTCGATCACGAAGCAGGCACCACCGCCATCGCGATCTTCATAGCGGAGTTCGCCACCTGCATTGGCGATGATCTGTTTGGCCAAGGACAGTCCCAAACCGCTGGAGAGACCGCCTGCAGGATCCACGTCAGTCAGGCGCCGGAATGGTTTGAAGAGTTCACGTTGCAGCGATGCGGGAATGCCCGGGCCGCGATCACGCGCCAACAATTTCCAGTAGCCTGGTGAGGCCGGCATTGCCGCCAGCTCCAGCTCGCCACCGGACGATGCGTACTTCATCGCGTTACTGACCAGGTTCTCGACCACCTGTCGCAAGACGGATTCGGCGATCACCACCCGCACCGGATGTTCCGGTGGATGCGTGACCAGTCGCATGTTGCGTGCTTCCAATTGCAACTCGTAACGCTGCGCCACCCATTGCAAGGTGGCGTGCAGGTCCGCGCTTTGCAGTGGCGCAGTTTCAGTGGCTCGTGACTGGGTTTCCAGATAGCTGCGGATATAGCCAATCGCATCCATCGAGCTTTCATGGATGATCTGGACGTAGCGTGGCACGCGATCAGGCTTGCAGTCGGGCAGTTGCAGCATTTCAGTGGCGAACAGCACGCTGCTCAATGGATTCTTGAGGTCATGCGCGACCAGGTTCACCAGCTCCTGGCGCTCGCGCGCGACCCGCTCCAGGCGGTCTCGGGTCAGTTTCAAGCCGACGTGTGCGTCCACGCGTGCTAGCAGCTCCTCGGGCATGAAGGGCTTGGTGACGTAGTCCACGGCGCCGGCATCGAAGGCACGCAACAACAGGTCGCGATCCTGCGCCGCGGTCAGGAAGACGGCGGGGACTTTATGCAAGCCGGGGATCTCACGCAGCGCGGCCAGCAATTCGAAGCCGTCCATGCCCGGCATCATCATGTCGAGCAATATCAGGTCGGGTGGATTTTGAGTGACGGCAGCAAGTGCTTCAGCGCCGCTGTGCGCAGGAATGACCGTGTAACCCTTGCGGCCCAGCAAGGTGCCGACCACGCGCACGTTCGCCGCTTGGTCGTCGACCACCAGGATCGTGCCGGTATTGCCAGTGTTGGGCGGTGCTTGCATCATCGGTTAGCGTCCCCGCGCCCATCGTCCCGGCATGGTGCCGACCGGCGGTGACGTTAGCAAATAAATACGCGTTTACAGTCATCGCCCTGGCGATTTGCTGAATGATTCAGGTTGCAGGCCTGTACGCCTGATGGATCGCGCGCCACTGGCCGGGTTCAAGGTGATCCAGTCTGAAGTCGCCGACGGCCAGACGGATCAGGCGCAGCGTGGGCAATCCGACTGCGGCGGTCATGCGCCGGACCTGGCGGTTGCGCCCTTCGCGGATGACCAGTTCGATCCAGGCGTCGGGCACGGTCTTGCGAAACCGTACCGGTGGATCGCGCGGCCATAACGAGGGGTTGTCGATGCGGCGGGCGTGGGCCGGCAACGTCGGTCCATCGTTGAGCAGCACACCGTTGCACAGGGCGCTAAGTTGCGCGGGTTCTGGCGTGCCTTCGACCTGTGCCCAGTAGGTCTTGGGCTGCTTGTGGCGAGGATCGGTAAGTTGATGCGCCAGTGCACCATCATCCGTCAGCAGCAAAAGCCCCTCGCTGTCGAAATCGAGCCGGCCCGCCGCATACACCGCGGGCGGCAGGCCGAAGCCGGCCAGTGTCGGGCGTGGCGGCGTGCTGCCGGCCGCTTCAGCGCGTCCTGCGCGCGCGGCACTTGCCCGACCATGGGCTGCGTCGGTGAACTGGCACAGCACGCCATACGGCTTGTTGAAGGCGATCAACACGCGGCGTGTCGCTTGCGCGATCAGCGTGGCTTGCGGAAACGCAGGGTCATCTGGTCGCTCTCGCCGATCGCTTTGTACTTTGCGTCATCCGCGGCGTCGTGGCTGTTGCTCGGTGGCAGCATCCAGACGCCCTTCGGATGGTTCGCGTCGTCCTTCGGATTCGCATTGATCTTGCTGCTGGCTTCCAGCACGAAGCCAGCATCGGTGGCGTATCTCTTGACCAGCGCTTCGGTGAGGTAGCCGGAGGACTTCATCGTTTCAAGATCGGTGCCGGGCTTGGCCCGATGGTCGACCACGCCGAGTACGCCGCCGGGCTTGAGCGCGGTGAAGAACGCACGGAAATAAGCGTCGGTATTGCCGGCGGCCACCCAGTTGTGGACATTGCGGAAGGTCAGCACCACGTCTGCCGTGCCTGCCGCCAGTGCGGGAGCCTTGGCATCGAGTTCGACCAGGGTCGCGTTGGCGCTGTCAGCACGTGCCAGCAACTTGTCGCGGAATGCGTCGTTGCGCTTGGCACCCGCGCTTTCCGCTGCCGCAGCAGGCACCGCGCCGATGTAATGACCGTCGGCATTGAGGTAAGCCGCCAGGATCTGGCTGTACCAGCCACCGCCGGGGGTGATTTCGATGACGGTCTGGTTCGGCTTCACGCCGAAGAATTGAAGCGTTTGCAGTGGATGCCGGTAGACGTCGCGTGCGCGGCTGGCGGCATCGCGGCCAGGCGCGTTTATCGCCGCCTGCAAAGCCTTGGTGGTCGTGGCGGATGGGGTGGTTGCGTGTTTAGCACCATGCGGCGCGGCCATGGAGGTGCAAGCGCACGTGGACAACACGAATGCGAGGAAAACAGTGGTCCGTTGCATGGCATGTTCCATCAAGTCGAGAACCGCAAGGTTACTCCATTTAGCCGTGTTCGCGCGCGTAGATGGATTAGAAAATCCTTGTAAATCAATGAAATACACATTGCATTAACGGTGATTATGCGAAACTAACCTCGTCGAAATAACGCGTTGCACCTAATTGCCTGCTTCAGAGTCACGGTTGCCGAGA
>JBKJOY010000142.1:0-3935 GCA_046595415.1 Thermomonas sp. | reverse complement strand
TGCCCGGTTTGCGACTACTCGCTGCCCGAACTTGAGCCACGCCTGTTCTCGTTCAACTCGCCAATGGGCGCCTGCCCGGCCTGCGATGGCCTGGGCGTCGCCCAATTCTTCGACCCGTCGCGCATCGTGGTGCATCCGGAACTGAGCCTGGCTGCCGGCGCCGTGCGCGGTTGGGACCGACGCAATGCCTATTACTTCCAGTTGATTGCTTCCCTCGCGAAACATTACGGCTTCAACGTGGACACGGCATGGAGCGAGTTGGGCGATGCCAACCGCCAGGCCGTGTTGTACGGCAGCGGCGACCAGATGATTGGATTTACCTACCTGACCGAATCCGGCGGCCGCACCCAGCGCAAGCACAAGTTCGAAGGTATCGTCCCCAACCTGGAACGCCGCTATCGGGAAACCGAATCGCAGGCGGTCAAGGAAGAGTTGGCAAAGTTCATCAGCATGCGTGCCTGCCAGGACTGCGGCGGTGCGCGACTCAATCGTTCGGCGCGAAATGTGTTTGTCGCCGATCGTCCCCTGCCGCAGATCACCCAGATGCCGGTGGATGAGGCGCTGGCCTTCTTCGCGAAGCTGTCCCTGAGCGGATGGCGCGGCGAAGTGGCGGTGAAGATCGTCAAGGAAATTCGCGAACGCCTGCGCTTCCTGGTCGACGTGGGCCTCGACTACCTGACGCTGGAACGCAAGGCCGATACCTTGTCGGGCGGCGAAGCGCAGCGCATCCGTCTGGCATCGCAGATCGGCGCCGGCCTGGTCGGCGTGATGTACGTACTGGACGAACCGTCCATCGGCCTGCACCAGCGCGACAACGAACGCCTGCTGGGCACTCTGACGCGCCTGCGCGACATGGGCAACACGGTGATCGTGGTCGAGCACGATGAAGACGCCATCCGCATGGCCGACCACATTGTCGATATCGGGCCAGGCGCCGGCGTACACGGCGGTGAAGTCATTGCCGAAGGCCAGCTTAAGGACATCCTGAAGGCGCCGCGCTCGCTGACCGGCGCCTATCTGTCGGGCAGGAAGCGCATCGAGATTCCGAAGCAACGGCACAAGCCGAATCCAAAAATGGCGATGCATGTGCTGGGCGCAACCGGCAATAACCTGAAGAATGTCGACCTGACCATCCATGCCGGCCTGCTGACCTGCATCACCGGTGTCTCCGGCTCGGGCAAGTCGACGCTGATCAATGACACCCTGTACCACATCGCCGCTAACGAATTGAACGGCGCCTCGCACAACATCGCGCCGCATCGCGAGGTGCAGGGCATCGAATTATTCGACAAGGTGGTGGACATTGACCAGTCGCCGATCGGTCGCACGCCGCGCTCCAATCCAGCGACGTACACCGGCTTGTTCACTCCCCTGCGCGAGCTGTTCGCGCAGGTGCCGGAAGCGCGCGCGCGTGGTTATTCGCCTGGGCGCTTCAGTTTCAATGTGCGCGGCGGGCGCTGCGAGGCCTGCCAGGGCGATGGCCTGATCAAGGTCGAGATGCACTTCCTGCCGGATGTGTACGTGCCGTGCGACGTGTGTACGGGCAAGCGCTACAACCGCGAGACGCTGGAGATCCTGTACAAGGGCTACAGCATTCGCGACGTGCTGGAGATGACCGTGGAGGACGCACTCAAGCTTTTCGAGCCGGTGCCGACCCTGTCGCGCAAGCTCGAAACGCTGGTCGATGTCGGCCTGAGCTACATCAAGCTCGGCCAGTCGGCGACAACGTTGTCGGGCGGCGAGGCGCAGCGCGTCAAGCTGTCGAAGGAACTGAGCCGGCGCGATACCGGGCGCACGCTCTACATCCTCGACGAGCCGACCACCGGCCTGCATTTCCATGACATCGAGCACCTGCTGGCGGTGCTGCACAAGCTGCGCGACGATGGCAACACGATCGTGGTGATCGAGCACAACCTCGACGTGATCAAGACCGCGGACTGGGTTATCGACCTGGGCCCGGAAGGCGGCCATCGTGGTGGCCAGATCATCGCCGAGGGAACGCCGGAAGCGCTGGCCAAAGTGGAGGCTTCGCACACCGGGCAGTTCCTCGCCAGGATGTTCGCCAATCCGAAGCCCGCGCGCAGGAAGAACGCCGCATGAGCGCCGTCGTCTACACGATGGACATCTCCGTGCGCTGGCGGGACCTGGATGCGTTCAACCACGTCAACAACGCCAGCTACCTGGGCTACATCGAGGAAGCGCGCGTGCGCTGGTTCAAGTCGTTGAGCAGCGACTGGGCGAATGAGGCCTCGGCGCCGATCCTGGCGGCGATTACCGTCAACTATCGCCGGCCGATCGGCTGGCCGGAAGCCCTGCGCGTCGAGCTGCTGGCCGAGCGCACCGGCAACAAGAGCCTGACGCTGGGGCACCGGATTGTCTCGGCGCGCACGCCGGAAACGCTCTACGCCGACGGCAATACCGTGCTGGTGTGGGTGGATCGCGAAGGCAGCTCGGTGGCGCTTCCCGAAAACGTGCGCGCAGCCTGCGCTCTCCCGCAGTAAAGGCTGCGCGTCCGGCGCTAGCGGGGCGCTTCCCGCAGGACCGTGAAATTGGCCGACACGCGACGTCCGTCGGCGAGCTTCAGGCCAACTTCCACCCTGTCCCCGGGCTTGAGCGTGCGCCTGGGGTGCATCAGCATCAGGTGCCGGGCCCCTGGCTTGAATTCAAGCTGGCCGCGCGCGGGCAGCATCACCACTTTCGCGTGGCGCATCCGGCTCATGCCGTTCTGAACCACGGTCTCGTGGATCATGCTCATGGCGAAGTCGCCCGAGCTGACGCCGGCAAGCGCGACCGGTTTCGGGCACGCGTTGCGCACAGTCGCATAGCCGGCGAGCATGGTCGCGCCGGGAGGCGCCGCGCGTATCCAGGCTTTCTCGATTGACGGCGCACAGGCGGTTGGCGATGCAACCGCAGCTGAAGCGGACGCGAGCAGGGCAAGCCCCGCAATCATGGCTGGGACGTTCATGGCTCTATGATAACCCCGCCCACTGGAGCCCCACATGACTCGTACCGCCCTCGCATCTGCCCTGATCACCGCCCTGGCCGCAACCGCGTCCGCGTCCGCGGATGGCAACCTGACCGTTTACAGCGGTGACTTCGAAAGCGTCTCGCAGTCCGAAGGCCAGCCCGGTGGGCCGGGGTTCGCGTTGGCGGAACGGCGCGTCTCCTTCGACCTGGTGCGCGGAGACAACCAGATCAGCCTGTCGGGCCTGCCACGCGCGCTGGATTCCAGCTCGGTCGTGCTCGAGCCACCTGCCGGCGTTGCGATCCGCGGCCAGCGCTTTGATTTTGCCGTGGCCGGCCAGGACGAACTGCTGCGGCGCGCGCTCGGCCAGGTCGTGGTCGTCGAACAATCCGTCGGCAATGAACGGCAGTCGATCACCGGCACGCTGGTGGCGGCGGGCAATGGCCTGACGTTGCGACTCGCCGATGGCCGCATCAAGGTGCTTTCGAACTATTCCAGCTTCGAACTGCCGCGACTACCGCAGGGCGTGGTCAACGAGCCGACGCTGTCGTGGACGGTCGCCTCCGAGCGCGCAGGGAGCCAGCCCTTTGGCCTGAGCTACGCCACGGCGGGACTGGCCTGGCGCGCCGAATATCGCGTCGACGCCCAGGGCCAGGGCAAGGAATGCCGGATGCAACTGGACGGCGCCGCCATGGTCGTCAATCGCTCCGGCGCCGATTTCGACAACGTCATGCTGACACTGGTGGCGGGCGAACCCAACCGCGCGCCCGTGGCCGGACCGCAGATGATGACGAGAGCCAAGGCCGAGAGCTTCCAGGCGATGGCCGCCGACGGCGCCCCGCAGGCGCAAGCTTCCGGCGAATACCAGGCCTACAAGTTGCCGGCGCCTGGCTCGGTTCCGCAGGGCAGCGTGCAACGCCTGCCGCTGATCGGCGCCTCCGCGGACATCGCCTGCGAGCGCCGCTACGAA
>JBKJOY010000126.1:0-12495 GCA_046595415.1 Thermomonas sp. | reverse complement strand
TGCCTCAGGCCAGGGTCCGCAAATACCCTGGCCCGCCGATCTGGTGCATCTGGCGTTGGATGGTATTCGCACGTCGCTGTACATAGGGTCCGGGCTTGGCAGCGTGATACCGCTTCGGGCTGGGCAGGACCGCCGCCAGCCGCGCGGCTTCAGAGGGCGTGAGCCGTGCAGCATCCTTGCGGAAGAAACTACGGGATGCCGCCTGCGCGCCGTACACCCCGTCCCCGAACTCGGCGATGTTGATGTAGACCTCGAGGATGCGTTGCTTGGGCCACAGCAATTCGATCAGCGCCGTGTACCAGACCTCCACGCCCTTGCGCAGCATGCGCGTCCAGCCACCACCGCTCCACAGGAACAGGTTCTTGGCAGTCTGCTGGCTGAGCGTGCTGGCACCGCGCAGGCGCCGCACGGGCTTGCCGCGTTTCTCCGCTCGCTCGGTCATGCGCGTGTTGTGCGCCTGGGCTTTTTCAATCGCATCGAAATCGAAGCCGTGGTGATTGGCGAAGTTCTGGTCTTCCGAGGCCACCACGGCCAGCGGCAGGTTGGGTGAAATCCTGGCCATGTCGCGCCAGTCATACGTGATCCGGAATTTGAAGTCGCCGCTGCCTATCGCATCCAATTGCCTGGCGACCATGAACATCGAAAACGGGGGATTGAGGAACCGCAACACGACCACCTGCACCACGCTGAACACCACCAGCAGCAACGGCAATTTCCACAGCCATCCGCGCCAGCGCCGCCGAACCTTGCCCTCAGTCATGCCAGTGCGCCCCTGCTCTTGCGAATCCAGCATTGTTTCCCCATATCCGTGTCACGCCCATTTCCCCTGCCTGTGGCCTGCGCATTATCCGCAGGCGCGGCGTCCGACGGTATCGCCATGACTCATAACACGCCCCACGATTTGCAACTCCGTTTCCTGCTGCCTACCGCCGGCGTGCGAGGCGTAGTCGTGCAATTGCAGGACACGTGGCAAGCGATCGCGCAACGCGCGGTGTATCCGCAAGCCGTCGCCGAATTGCTGGGTGAAGCCGTTGCCGCGGCCGCACTTTTCACCGGACATGCCAAGGTGGATGGTCGGCTGTCCGTGCAGTTGCGCGGACAAGGTGTGCTGCGCACCCTGTTTGCGGAATGCACGGCGGCTGGAACCTTGCGCGGCATCGCCCAGCTTGACGAGGAGGCCTTGGGAAATGGCATCCAACTGCCTTCCCGCGATTTGCGGACCCTGGGTCACGATGCACTGCTGGCGATCACCATCGAAAACCCCGCCCTCGGCACGCATGAGCCCATGCGCTACCAGGGCATGGTCGAGATCAATGCCGAAAGCCTGGACGAAGCCTTCGAAGGCTACTTCCGCCAATCCGAGCAACTTCCCACCCGCCTGCTGCTGGCCTGCGACGGGCAACGCGCCGCGGGCTTCATGTTGCAGACGCTACCGGGCGATCCGGGTGACCAGGATGGCTGGATCAGGACCAATGCGTTGTTCGACACCCTGGGTGCCGCCGAGCTGCTCGCCCTTGAGCCAGCAGATGTCGTCCATCGCCTGTTCCACGAAGAGGCTCCGGAGCTGCTCGGAGAACAGCCGCTGCGGTTTGCCTGTTCATGTTCGCGTGAACGGGTGGGTGCGATGCTGGTATCGCTTGGGTCGGAAGAGGCTGCAGCGGCGGTCAGCGCAGGTGGCGGCCAAGCCCAGGTCCGCTGTGAATTCTGTGGCGAAGACTATCGGTTCGACCAAGCTCAACTTGCTGTTTTGTTCAGGGTAGCTGCCGCGGAATTGCCGCCTGCGGCCTCGGTCCACTGAGCGAGGACGAGAGTCCAGGCACTGATGGCGAACCCAGCTTGTCTATTGTTAAAGAATCATAAATCCACTACGATCAGGCGTTCGGAAACCTGAACTTCCCTGCCTGGCGACTGTCCCAATACGAACATGCGTAATGCCCTGCCCTACTTGACTGCAACCCTCCTCGCCCTGGCCTGTGCCAGCGGTGTTGCGCAGGCGCAGGGCAAGCGTGAATCGGCGGTGGTGCCGGTCATCAACAAGACCAGCGGTAAGCTGGAAGCCTTTCTCCTGCTGGAGCCTACAACGACCACTGCGGGTTCGCGCTGGCGCTTCGGAAGCACCACCCTTGAAGCCACTTACGGGCTGCAAACCGGTGATTCTCTGGCGCTGTTGTGCGACCGCCGCAATGGCATCGGTGGCGAGATCGTGCAGCTGGCCAATGCCTGCGTGCTAGCGTCATTGGATGGTGACAACGTCGGCAGTGGCAGCCGCCATGGCGCTGCAGGTGCCACTCTGAGCCGCAATGGCAACAAGGTGGGCGTGGCGGTTGGTAGCGGACGCGATACGTTGCCGGCTTGGTTGGCGCCGAACAAGATCAACAACAGGGTCGATCAAAATGACTTCTCGTTGTTCGCTGAAAAGAATATCGGGCGTGATGGCTTCGTCAGCGTGGGGGGAACCGTCGCGCGCGTACGCCTCGTGCCTGCCGCCGATGTGCCGAAATTGGCTGACCAGTGGAATACCCGCAGCCTGACCGTTGGTGGCGGATTTGGTTCTTTCGAGGCGAATATCGTCGGGCGGGTGGTCAATGTCCCGGGCGAAAGCAATGTCTGGAAGGGACTCGGGCTCGGCCTGACCTGGCGCACGCCTTGGAGCGGCCAGCTCAGCGTGGGTGCGGACAACGTGGTGACACGCGGCAAGAATCCGTTCTCCGCAACGGCCGGTCAGGAAGAGGAAGGGACCGTGCCATACGTGCGCTACCAGCAGGATCTCTAGCCTGATCCATCGCTCTCGCTACGCAAAATAAAGACGAAGGCCGCATCGGTGATGCGGCCTTCTGGTTTTCTGGTGTTGCAAAACCACACTTACTGAAAGCGCAACTCGGCATCGCCGGAGAAGCTCTCCAAGCGAACCTGGCCTTTGCCCTTGCCGTAATCCGCACGAAAGCTGGAACCCGGACCAAATTCTTCCCGCTTGATCTTGGCACCTGGCGCTTTCAGCTCACCACTGAAACTCTCGCCCGAGACCTGGGCTGAGATGTCGGTGGGCATCAACAGCAGCAAGTCGCCACTGACGCTCTCCATCTTGACGACTCCGTCATCTGCCAATCCCATGCGCACCTGGATGTCACCCGATACCGTGCCCCCCTTGAAGTTGGCAAGCTTTTCACCCTTGGTATCCACTTGCACGTCACCGGCCACCGTCTCCACGGAGACCTCACCGTTCAAGCGGCCTGCCAGGGTCAAATCGCCACTCACCGTACTCACATCGACGTCGCTGCTGTTGAACGTCAGTCTGGCGTCACCACTGACTGATTCAACCTTCGCCCGCCGGGGCGCGCCATTGGCCGTGATGTCGCCACTGACCGACTCCAGCGACAGTTCGCGCGACGCCATGCCGCCGACGTCGATGTCGGCTGAAACGGTATCGATTTCGAGGTCCGTGCGCAGCGGCACTTGCAGGATGAGTGTGGTCGGTTCGCTGCGGTTCGAGCGCGACGGATATTTGACCTCGATGTGCAAGCTGTTGCCATCGCCTTCCACGATCAGTTTTTCGACGCCCTCACCCAAGCTGCCGCTCAGCTTCACTTCCTGGCGATCCCAACCGCGGACCTCGACCCTGCCTTTCAGGTTTTCGATCTCGACCCGCCCACGCGCATCCAATGGCCGGGTCTCATTGATCGGCGTGCCTGCGTATGCGGGCAGCGCCGCGATGCAAGCCAATGCCAGCATTGAACCCATCAAGTCAATTCGCATATCCAGTTCCCTCAGGCGTAGAGCGCACGGCGCGCAAGCGCGAGCCGGCGGGTGTAGGTGGTGCGCAACTGCTGAAGCAGCAGGCGCGAATTAGGGTCGTGTTGCATGGCGGTACGGATCTCGAGAGCGCTTCGATCGAGTGCGTCGAAGCCCGGCTTCCAGCTGGCGGGAACTGAGTCCGGCGTCATTTCCCGCAATGCGGCTTCATAGTGGACCGTCAAGCTGTCCGCTTCACGTGCGACCAAGGTGCTGGGGCTGTTTGGCTGCGCCTTTAGGGCTAGCGCATTGGCTCCAGATCTCAGTTGCTCCGAAGGTGCGCTGAGCTGCCAAGCCAGTCCGACGCCCACGATCAACGATGCCGCCATCGCAAGTGGCCACACCCAATGACGATGCGAGCTGCGGGCAACACGCACGGGGCTTTGCAAAGGCGATTGAAGGCGCGCGGCAATTCCGGGCCATAAATCGTTCGAAGGCTCGACGTCCTGGCGCAGGCCTCGCAAGGCCAGGCTCAGCGCCGCGTCGCCCAACCGATCTTGATGTTTATTCATGCTGCTTCTCCCATCCGCTGGCGCAACAAGCCGCGTGCGCGATGCAGCTGCGCTTTTGAGCTGCCCACCGCCATGCCAAGCTCGATGGAGATCTCTTCATGCTTCCAGCCTTCCACATCGTGCAGCACCAACACGGCGCGGGCGCGTGGCGGCAAGGTGGCGACGGCGCGCTCCAGGTCACGCCCCAGCACCGCATTGCCCGCGGTATCCGGTGTCGACAATTGTTCGAATGCTTCCTCGTCGTCTTCCTGCATCGGACGGCTGCGACGCGAGCGCAGTTCCATCAACGCGGTATTGACTGCGAGCCGATGCAACCACGTGGACACCGCACTGTCATGTCGAAACGCGGGTAGCGCCTGCCATGCGCGGACGAACGCCTCCTGGGTCAAGTCCTCCGCGCGAGCGCTGGCCTGGCCCACCAACCGCACGATGACCCCGTGCACTCGTCGATGGTGGCGGCGGTAAAGCTGCTCGAATGCAGCAACGTCGGCATTCGCCGCACGCACCGCCAGCACGGCATCTTCCGCCGCATCGACAGTGTTGGCATCGGTACGGGCTTGAGGTGGCATTGGCATGGTCAGCATCAGCATACCCAGTGGGATGCCGCCCTGGGCCACAGGGTTTAAGCCGGCAATCTCCAGCACAAAAAAAACCGGCCCCATTGCTGGGGCCGGCTGATTACAGCGTATTGCTCAACGATTCGATATTAGAAATCGTAGCGAACGGTGAAGCGGACAGCGCGCGGAGCGGAGTAGTACGAGACCTTGTTGAAGGTCGGATCAACCGTACTGCGCGTGTTGGCCGAGCGCGGGTTGTAAGCAGTCGCGGTCTGGGTATTGAACACGTTCAACACGTCCGCCGACACCGTCAAGCCTTTCAGCCAGTTCGGGGTGTAGATGACGTTCATGTTGAAAGTAGCCTGCCACGGGGTGGAACCTGCGGTGCCGCGCGGTGAGAAGTAATAGCTTGCGCTCTCCGGTGCTGCGTTGGCAGGGTTGGTGGATGCGCTGGCAGCACCCGGCACGCCGCACCAGAAGTAGTAGAAGCCGTTGTTGTACAGGCCGGGCTTCGCGTACGGGAAGAAGCTCTTGCAATCCTTCGGACGGCCGCTCTGGATGATGGCAGAACCACCAACGCGGAACTGGTCACTCAGCTTGTACGAACCAAAGCCCTTGAACTGGTGCTTGCGGTCGTTCGGCAGCAGACCATTGGCGCCAATAGCCAATTCCGGCAGATCCCAGTCGGAGGTCACGGACACGTCGGCCTGGCCACCGTTACCCACGTCGAGCGAGGAGTTCAACTGGCCTTCGGCATTACCGTAGTTCTTCGACAGGGTGTAGTCGAGCTTGGCGAAGAAGTCGTCATCCTGGTACTGCGCGTACAGATCCAGGGCAACGTACTTACGCTTCAGCTTCGGGAAGCCCAACTGTTCCTTGGTGTAGCTCTGCTTGGTGTAGCCGCCATTGCCGTCCGGGATCAGGAAGGTCGCTGCCTCACCCGGGTTGAAGATCCGGCATTCGCCAGGGCAGGTATCGTCAATCGCGCTCTTCAGGTCACGATAGGTGACCTTGGCGCCATAGCTGACCGCGTCGTTGAAAACACGCTGCATGCCGAGGATGTACTCGTCCTGGTAGTGCGCTTTCAGGCCTTCGATGGCAACCGTGGCCGGATCCGGTGCATTACCGCATTCCAGATTGGTCGAGATACCACCGTTGGAACATGGCTTGGCACCGGGCAGCAGCGGGATCGCATTCAGACCGATCGGGGTACCGTCAGCCGCGATGCCGGTGTAGGTGAAGTACTGCTGGGTGTTCAACGACGCATTGGCGCCGCGGATGGCCACGTTGTTTGGCAGGGCCAGGTGGTAACGACCGGCGTTACCGAACACCTTGAACTTGGAATCACCGTTCACATCCCAGCTGAAGCCAAGGCGCGGCGCCCAGTTGTTTTTCTGGGTAACGTAGGCCTTGTGGTCGCCGTTGTAGTTGGTGAAGCTGTCATTGCGGATGCCCAGCGACAGCAACAAGTCGTCAGTCACCTGCCAGCGATCTTCCAGGTAGTAAGCTTTCTGGTTCGTGGCCACCGCGCCACCGTGGGTCGAGAAGTTCTTCGACACGTAGTAACCCTGGGTACCGAAACCACCGCCACTGGCCGGGGAACCTACGCCGTCGCTGGCGCTGATCGCTTCGGTCGGGGTGGTCGTATTCGCAGCGTATTGCCAGATGAATGCACCGGGACCGCTGAACTTGTCGCCGATTACGGACACTGCTTCGAAGGAGTCCACACCCGCGCGCAGTTCGTGGTTGCCGAGTTGATAGGTCACGTCAAAACGATAACCCTTGGTCTTGTCAGCGCTCTGGTCAATCACGCTAGCGAACGGCTGCGGGTTGGCAATGCTGGCGAACTGTGCCGGCACCGTGGTACCGCTCAGATTGCTGATGAAGGTCTTGGTCGGGTCATAACCAACCAGCGGGTCGGGAATGTGGTCGAAGGTCTGCTCGCCGTACTGCGCGGCGATGGTCAAGTTGTCGGTCAAGTAACCGGTGTACTTGCCGATGTAGGTGCGCGCATTTTCTTCGAACACATGCTTACCGTCATACAGCGTGTTATTGCGGGTGTTGGTGTCGTAGTTGAAACCGTAATACGAGGATTCTTGCTTGGTGTTGTCCTGGAGCGCAGTGAATTCCAGGATGTGGCTGTCCGTGATGTTCCAGTCGATCTTCGCCGTCCAGCGCGGGGTGGTGAAGTTGTTCACACCCCAACCTTGGGCGAGGTTGGACGTCGAGATTGGCGACAGGCCCGCCGCAGTTTTGCCAGTCAGATTGCCCCGGATGCGGGAGTTTGCCGTGTCGACTTCAGTGCGCTCGGCATTCGCATAGATGAACAAACGATCCTTGAAAATCGGACCGCCGACCCAGGCGCCGTAGGTCAGGGATTGGGATCTGTTGAGACGGTTGAGGTCGAACAACTTGTTATCCGTGTAGCGCTCCGGCCTGGTGTTGTCCGCGGCATAGTGACTGGCCGCGCTGTAGGTGCCGGTATCCGCATAGTAGATATCCTTCTCATTGGCGCGCAGCGACCTCGGGGCGAAGATGGCGTACACGCCGCCATGCCACTCATTGGTGCCGCGCTTGGTGATCAGGCTGATCACGCCACCGGTGGAACGACCGTACTCGGCGCCATAACCACCGAGCAGCACCTGCTGCTGGGCAATGGAGTCGAACGCCAAGGTGGTCGCACCGAGCGACGTCAGCGGGTTGGTGACCGGATAGCCATTGATGTAGTAGGCATTCTCAGAAGCTGCCGAGCCGCCGAAGCTGCCGATGTTGTTCTGGGCGAAGTTGTAGCTGGTGCTGTTGATCACGCCCGGCGCCAGCAAGGCGACGGCGTTGACATCACGCGGCAGTGCAAACCGCTGCATATCCGCAGCAGTGAACACGGTGCGGGTGTCGGTCTGGGAAATATCGATGTCGGCTGCGCGGTTGGCGGAGCCGATCACGGTCACGGCATCCAGATTGGTTGCGCCGCCGAAATCGACCTGTGAACCGCTACCGACCCGGACTACCGCGTCACGATTGCTGCTGCCGGAAGCGACCTTGTAGTTGCCGACCGGCAAGGACAGGAAATTGTAGTTGCCGTTCGCATCCGCGGTCACGGTGCGGGTCAGGCCTGTTTCACTGGTGATGGTGACGGTCTGGCCGGCATCGGCTTTACCGAAGATCGAGCCGCTGGTGCTCTGCGCTTGCACGCCGCCTGCGAAGCACAGACCCAGAGCAACGGTCAACGCGCTCCGCTTCAAGCCTTTGGCGAAATAATTATTAGATGACATTAGTGTGTAACCCCCATAGGGACAGTTGTGGCCAAGATGTACATACATGTATGTCGGGGCCTATCCGGCCTGACCCCCCGACTATAGAGCAGACAACAATTCTTTAACAAGCCCCTCACCTGCATTTCATCTGTCATAGACCGCATTCAGGTTGAATTCTCTGCCCTCACGCATGCCGAAGGCTGCGTTTGGAGGTCCAAGGCGAGCTAGAGGGCTTCGCTGATCCTGACTTGCTCAGCCTTCAGCGGCTCCGGCATCCTGGTTCCGTATTCGCCGAGGTATTGCCCGATGCTGGCGAATTCGGCCTGCCAGCCGGCCTGCTCGAAGGCGAACAACTTCTGGCGGGCCTCCTGCGAAAGCTCAAGCCCCTCCAGATTGAGCTCCCCGTGCACGGGAAGCATGCCAACGGCTGTGTCCAAGGCACCGGCCTCACCCTCCACGCGCTTGATCATCCATTCCAGCACGCGCAGGTTGTCACCGAAACCGGGCCACAGGAAGTTGCCGTCATCGCCCTTGCGGAACCAATTGACGTGGAAAATTTTCGGCAGCTTGGCACCAGGTTGGTCGAACGACAGCCAATGAGAGAAGTAGTCGGCGAAGTTGTAGCCGCAGAACGGCTTCATCGCCATTGGGTCGCGGCGCATGACGCCGACTGCGCCGGTCGCCGCGGCGGTGGTTTCGGAACCCATTGATGCGCCGACCAACACCCCGTGGGTCCAGTCGCGCGCTTCGAACACCAGTGGCACCAGCGACGCGCGGCGACCCCCGAACACGATCGCCGAGATCGGCACGCCCTGCGGATCTTCGGACATCGGTGAATACGACGGGCACTGCCTTGCACTGACGGTGAAGCGCGAATTGGGATGCGCGGCCGGACGCTTGGCCGGGTCATAGGGTTCGCCACGCCAGTCGGTGACCGGGACCTGGCCGTTGTCGATGCCTTCCCACCACGGCTGGTTGTCGGCGGTCACGCCGACATTGGTGAAGATGGTGTCGTGCTGGATGGTGGCCAATGCGTTCGGGTTGGACTTTTCCGACGTGCCCGGCGCAACGCCGAAGAACCCGGCTTCCGGATTGATCGCATACAGGCGGCCATCGGCGCCCGGGCGCATCCAGCAAATGTCGTCGCCAACCGTCCACACTTTCCAGCCGTCACGGCGATAGCCTTCCGGTGGAATCAGCATCGCCAGATTGGTCTTGCCACAGGCCGAGGGGAATGCGGCAGCGATGTAGTGGGTCTTTCCCTGCGGATTTTCCAGACCAAGGATCAGCATGTGTTCCGCCATCCAGCCTTCCTTGCGCGCCTGGTAGCTGGCGATGCGCAGGGCATGGCATTTCTTGCCCAGCAAGGCATTGCCGCCGTAGCCGGAGCCATACGACTTGATGGCGAGTTCTTCCGGGAAATGCATGATGTAGCGGCGGTTGGGATCCAGTTCGCCGATCGAATGCAGGCCCTTTACGAAGCTACCCTCGCGCTCAATTCGGGCCAATGCCGCAGCGCCCATGCGGGTCATGATCCGCATGTTGGCGACCACGTACGGGCTGTCGGTGATTTCGACGCCGCATCGCGACAGCGGCGAGTCGATCGGCCCCATGCAATAGGGAATCACGTACATCGTGCGGCCCTGCATGCATCCGTCGAACAGCACATCCATTTGCGCGTGGCCATCGGCGGGCGACAGCCAGTGGTTGTTCGGACCGGCGTCATCGCGCTCGGGCGTACACACGAAGGTGAGGTGCTCGACGCGCGCCACGTCGTCCGGATGCGAACGATGCAGCCAACTGCGCGGATGCGTCTCCGGGTTCAGTGCGTGCAGGGTGCCATCGACCAACATTTGCGCCGTCAGGACATCGTTTTCGGTGTCGCTACCGTCGCACCACTGGATCTGCTCGGGTCGGGTCAGGCGGGCAACATCCATCACCCATTGGTTAAGTGCATCCAGGCTGCTGGCCATCGACTTTTGCTCCATCGGTACGACTAGAAAAGAGTTGGAGATCCCTGCGGCGATTTAGGGCGCCGGAATCAGGGTCTGCATGACATGTTCGACATAGGCTTCGAATTCTTCGTGCTGCAGGCGCGGCTGGTGCAACTGCAAGCTGAGCTGCAGGAAGCCGACATACGCAGCGTACGCAAGGCGCGCCCGATGCTGGGCCTCGATCCGGCCAAGCCCTGCCTGGCGGAAACTGGCGGTGAGGTACTCAAGGCGACGCTCAGACACCCGGCCGATCACCGGACTGACGGCGGGATGATCGAGTGCCTTCAGCAACTCGCTGTAAATGATGTGCGACTTGACCTCATGCGCAACGACCTGGAACAAGGCACGCAAGCGATCACGCGGATCGGGAACGCGCTCCAGAGAGCCGAAGATCTCTTCTTGTTCGACGGTTTCCCAACGCTCGAGTGCGGCCTGCAACAAGGCGTCGCGCGAAGGGAAATGCCAGTAGAAGCTGCCTTTGGTCACCCCCAGGCGGCGCGCAAGCGGCTCCACCGCAACCGAGGCCACGCCTTGCTCGGCAATCTGGTCAAGCGCCTCTTGTGCCCAATCATCGGCGCTGAGGCGGCGGCTACGCGAAACAGTTTCGGTCATTGCCGCAGTTTATCCGTACGCTGAGTGCCGAGTAAGTATGCTGGGCCACGCATATTTGAGTTATAGCTCTTTTGTGTCGGTTGACAGCATCGAACCAGTCCCATACTTTGGCGTATGGTAAGCGACGCTGCAAACGTATGCAACGCCGCCACATTACGTCCTAGCGGCTGCCGGAGTTCCCCATGAGCGTCATCCTTCCGATCCTCGCCTTCCTGTTAACGGGCGCGTTCGCCGCCTACCACCGACTGCGCCTTGCCGTGTGGGCAGCGATCACCGGAACCCTGCTGGTCGGTTGCTGGCTGCTTGGCGCAAGTCCAGCCGCGACGATTGCGGTCGGCGTATTGGTCTTGCTGATTGCGATCCCATTGCTGGTGCCGCAGATCCGCAAGCCGTTCATCACCACGCCGCTGCTGGGCTTCTACACCAAGTTGCTGCCGCCGCTAACGGACACGGAGCGCACTGCGCTGGAAGCCGGCACGGTCGGTTTCGAGGGCGAATTGTTCTCGGGCAAGCCGGACTGGAACCAGCTGCTGAGCCTGCCCAAGCCAGTCCTGACGGCGCAGGAACAGGCGTTCCTGGATGGCCCGTGCGAGGACCTGTGCCGGATGGTAGACGACTGGGACATCTGCCATGTCCGCGCCGATCTCTCACCGGAGCTGTGGGATTACATCAAGCGCAACAAGTTCTTCGGCCTGAACATCCCGACCGAATACGGCGGACTGGGCTTCTCTGCGCTGATGAACCACAAGGTGATCCAGAAGCTGGCATCGATCTCCACGGTGGTCAGTTCCACGGTCGGCGTGCCGAATTCGCTTGGCCCGGCTGAGCTGCTGATGCACTACGGCACCGACGAGCAGAAGCAGCAATACCTGCCGCGCCTGGCCGATGGCCGCGACGTTCCATGTTTTGCCCTGACCGGCCCGTTTGCCGGATCCGATGCCACCTCGATCCCGGACTACGGCATCGTCGGCATGGGCGAATGGAATGGCATCAATGTGCTTGGTATCCGCCTGACGCTGAACAAGCGCTACATCACCCTGGCCCCGGTCGCGACGCTGATTGGCGTGGCCTTCCGGATGTATGACCCGGACGGACTGCTGGGCGACGTTCGCGACATCGGCATCTCCCTGGCACTGGTGCCGGCGGATACAGAAGGCCTCGACATCGGTCGCCGCCACTTCCCGCTCAACTCGCCCTTCCAGAATGGCCCGATCCTCGGCAAGGACGTGTTCGTGCCGCTGTCACAACTGATCGGTGGCGAAGAACAGGCCGGCAAGGGCTGGCAGATGCTGATGGAGTGCCTGTCGATCGGCCGTTCGATCACCCTGCCCTCCACCGCCAGCGGCGGCGCCAAGATGGGCGCGGTCGCGGTTGGCAGCTATGCGCGCATCCGCAAGCAGTTCGGTCTGTCGATCGGACGTTTCGAAGGCGTCGAGGAAGCCCTCGCGCGCCTGGCCGGCAATGCCTACACCTGCAGTGCACTGTCGGAAGCAACCGCAGCGGCAGTCGCCCGCGGCGAGAACCCGGCGGTTCCGTCAACCATTGCGAAGTATCACTGCACCGAAATGGGCCGGCGCGCGTCGATCGACGCCATGGACATCCTCGGCGGCAAGGGCATTATTTTGGGCCCGCGCAACTTCGCCGGGCGCTCATGGCAGGCCGCGCCGATCGCGATCACGGTCGAAGGCGCCAACATCATGACCCGCAGCCTGATGATCTTCGGCCAGGGCGCGATCCTGTGCCATCCGTGGGTGATGCAGGAAATGAAGGCCGCGCA
>JBKJOY010000104.1:0-6425 GCA_046595415.1 Thermomonas sp. | reverse complement strand
CAACGCCTGATCCTGCTTGCGCGCCACCTTCGGCGGAACCCGCACGTGATCGGGGGCGAGCGGTCGCCTCCGGCCGGTCTGCGCTGTCCCGAGTCTGCACGCCGCGGCGCATGATTCCGCCTGCAAGCAGCCATGGAAATCACAACACTGCACGTGAGTCACGAAGCACTGGTCGCCAGCAACGGGCTTGGCTGCGGCTTGGTCGGGAACATGTGACGGAACACCCTGCCCAGCACGCCGCCGTACTGCTTCCAGAATCCGCCGGTGTTGTAGTGAACACCGTAGCGCGCGCAGATCTTGCGCACGCGCGGGGCGATTTCCGAATAGCGCGTCGCCGGCATGTCGGGGAACAGGTGGTGCTCGATCTGGTGGCTGAGTTGCCCGGTGAGCAGGTGGAAGGCGCGAGTACCCTCGAGATTGCCCGAGCCCTGGATTTGCCGCAGGTACCACTGGCCGCGGGTCTCATCGATGACTTCATCGATGGTGTAGGTGTGCACGTCCTCGGTGAAGTGTCCGCAGAAGATGATCGCGTTTGTCCACAGATTACGCAGCAAGTTGGCGACCAGATTTCCCAGCAGCACCCGCGGCCACTGCCAGAACGCGAGCGCGGGAAATAACACGTAGTCCTTGAACAACTGCAGACCCGCCTTGCGCAGGAATGGACGCATGCGGTCGCGGAATTCGTCCATCTTCATCCGACCTTTCACGAAGCGCCCGATCTTGATGTCGTGGACGGCAACGCCCCACTGGAAATTCATCGCCAGCAGCAGGAACCACAACGGCTGCAGCAGGTTGCCCTTCTTCCAGCGCTGCTGTTCGCTCAGGCGCAGCATGCCGTAGCCGAAATCGTGATCCTTGCCGAGGATGTTGGTGTGATCGTGATGCTCGACGTTATGCGAATGCCGCCAATGGTCTCCGTCGCACACGATGTCCCACTCGTAGGTCTGCGAATTCAAGGAGGGATCGTTCATCCAGTCGTACTGGCCGTGCATGACGTTGTGCCCGACTTCCATGTTCTCCAGGATCTTGGCCAGCGCCAAGCCAATCACGCCGCCAATCCAACTGATCGGACCGATACCGAACATCAGCATCGAACGTCCGCCGATGGCGAAGCCTTGCACAACGTGGCGCATGCGGTGGATGTGGCGTGCATCGCGCTCGCCGATGTCGGCGAGAACCTCCAGGCGCAATGCATCGAGTTCCGCGGCAAAGCGGGCGGCGGTGTCGAAATCCATGCGGGTCTTGTTGGTCATGACGGTTTCCTTGCAGTCAGAGCGCGAGTTCGACGGCGCTTTGCGGAGTGGAGATGCAGAGTTGGATCAGTTCTTCGCCGGCACCGGACACCTGGCCCGTCAGCAGGTTGGTCACCGTGCCGCTGCGTTTCAGGCATTGGCAGGTGCGGCAAATGCCGCGCCGGCAACCGAACCGTGGTGCCAGCCCAGCCGCCTCCGCACCATCAAGCAGACTCTGGCCGGCGGTTACAGTGAACGACTGTTCGGAATTTTCAGCGATCACCGCATGTGCGCTGGCATCTGGATCGATTGGTGCCGCACGGCGGCCGAAACTCTCGCTACGTACCTGCTCGCCCAAGCCAGCGTCCGCGTAGATCGCCTCGACCACACGCATGAAGCCATCAGGGCCACATACCAGCACCTCACGTGCGGCCCAGTCTGGGACGAGGCCAGTAAAGGTCCGTGCGTCCATCCGGCCCTCGACAGCACTGGCATGCGTCAGTATGCGCAAGCCAGGCAAGCGCACAGCCAGCGCACGCAGCTCATCCACGAAGATCAGGTCGGCGGGCGACCGGCTGCTTTGCAGCAACACGACATCACGTGTGTCGCCGGCATCCGCGAGCCCGTGCAACAGCGACAGCATCGGGGTCGCTCCGCTGCCGGCGCAGACCAACAGCAAGCCGCAAGCGCTGGAACTGGGCGCAAACGCGCCCTGCGCCTTGCCTAGACGTACGACCGCGCCGGCGGCCAGTGCATGCGCCGCAGTGGACACCGGGCCACTGTCCTTGCGCTTGATCGTCAGCCGCACCATGCCATCGCTGCGCGGCGCATTCGAGATACTGAAACAGCGCGCATGCCGCACACCGTCGATCTCGAGCTCCAACAGCACGTGCTGACCGGGGCAAAAACCATTGAAATTCCGGTTGGGCTTGAGCCACAGGCTACGCACGCCGGGTGCTTCGTCCACGATATCGACGACTCGCGCCATCGGATCGGTGAACGACCACACCGGATTGATTGCCGCAGCCAGCCGATTCCAGGGCGCCGGCTGGTTGAATGGCGCCCACATCGGATGCCGCAAGACTGGACGCGACCGCGTAATCCGGCGGGTGGTCTGTTGCTGTGAAGTCGTCATGTCAGCCTATCGCGTCAATTTCAGTAAACGTATGTTTACTCATATTTCCAGAGTCTACACTCCAATTCCAGCAGCGCGCTGGCGACCTATACTTTGGATGCGGTCCGGACATGCGGATCACGCTCAGGAGTGACCCATGCCATCGAAGCAGTCAGCGTCTACGCGGACTCAAGCAGAAGCGCCGACGACCCGCGCCGAGCAGAAGGAGCGCACGCGCCTGCGTCTGGTCGAGGCCGCACTGGTCCTGATAGGCCAGGGACGGAGTTTCTCGTCGTTGAGCCTGCGTGAGATCACCCGTGAGGCAGGCATCGTGCCCGCAGCCTTCTATCGCCATTTCCGCGACCTGGATGAGTTGGGGCTCGCGCTGGTGGAGATGGGTGGTGCCACCCTGCGACGCTTGCTGCGCGACGCACGACGGGATGGCATCCCGCCGACCGACATGCTGCGAGGGTCGGTGCTGATCTACAAGCGCTTCGTCGAGGAACGCAGCCTCGTGTTCCGCTTCATCGCCGGTGAGCGCAGTGGCGGTTCGCGGGTGATCCGCGATGCGATCCGCAGCGAGGAAAGCCACTTCGCATCGGAAATGGTCCAGGACCTGCGCACGCTGGGCACCCTGCCCGACCTCTCCACCGCCACGATGCAGATGATCTGCGGGCTGGTGGTGACCACGATGCTCAATGCGGCCTCCGACATCCTCGACCTGCCGGCTCGCCAGCCCAAGCGCGAGAAGGAACTGGTCGACAATTTCGTGTGGCAGTTGCGCGTGGTGTTCCTGGGCGCGGCGCGCTGGCGCGAGCGCTGAGTGCTTGGTCCTGGCGATCGTGCGGGACATGATCACGACAACTGCCTGCATCGCATCGTTTCCAATGACGGATGTGATCGTGCTGATGAGTCGTTACGAGGCGTTGACACGAGGCAGCCTGCGCTAAATTGCACGCATGACCAAGTTTGGACCGTGGAGCACCTTACTCGCGATTGGCGTCGTCTTCGGGCTGACCGTCGCGCTGCTACTTGCATGCACCTCGACCAACTCGGCGGCCAACCGGCTTCTTGCGTCGCTGCTCGTGGTCTTCGCACTCAAGCTGATGCCGTATGTGTTGGGCTTCGCCGGCTACTACGACGCGTATCCTTGGCTGTCGTTTGCACCGTTCGATTTAGGCTTGGCCATCGGCCCGCTGCTCTACCTGCACGTACGCCGCCTCACGTCTTCGGCCATGCCCCGTCATTGGATCTGGCATTTGATGCCGGGCGCATTGCAGCTGGGCTATTACATGACCATGTTCGTGCAGCCGCTGGCGACGAAAGATCACTGGAATACGGTCGTCCACAGGCCATGGTTTGACCCACTCCAGACCTTGCTCGAATTGCTCTCCTTCGCGGCGTATCTGTGGCTGACATTGCGCACCTATCGCGCGTACCAACGTTGGCTAGATGCACACCTCAGCAATCGCGAACAGTTTCGCATCGTGTGGCTGCGCAATGTGTTGCTGGCCTTCTGCCTGCTGTGGCCGGTTTGGGCGGCCTATGAGGCATTGAGCTACAGCATCGATTTCAACTACTTCCAGCGCTTCCCGCTGTATGTGTTGCTCACGTTGCTGGTGTTTTATCTCGGGCTGGAAGGCTGGCGCTATGCCGGCACGATCTACCCGCAGATGATGGCCACATTGCCTCCCACACCTGGGGCTCCGGAGCATGCAGAACCTGTTGGGCGCGACTGGGCGTCACAAGGCCGCCAATGGCTGACCCGAACCGAGGACGCAGGCTGGTGGCGCGATCCGGACCTGAGCCTGGAGCGGCTTGCCCGGCACCTCGGCACCAACACCGCCTACCTGTCGCGTGCGCTGAACGAAGGTTTGGGGCGCAGTTTCAATGCCGCGATCAACCAGCTGCGCGTCGAAGAAGTCTGTCGCCGGCTATCGAGCGACCGGGCGGACGATCTGTTGGCGATTGCATTCGCGGCAGGATTCAACTCGAAGACCAGCTTCAATCGCACCTTCAAGGCCCAGACCGGAAAAACGCCGTCCCAGTTCCGCGAAACAGCGACAGGGACATGTACCAAATCATAAAGGCACCCTTGTTTTCAACGTTGGAACGACAATGTGGCGCGACGCCGGCATGGTGCTGACTCACCCACGTTCGGAAGCACCATGTCCCGTTTAGCCTATGTCGCACTCGCCGCTTGTCTCGCGCTCGGTCCGATCTCAGGCATATGTGCCCCCGAACCATCGCCCGGCGACCCTCAGCCATTGACCGCAAAGCAGGCCCAGCGCGAACTGCACATCCTCAAACGCGCGCTCATCGAGCTGCATCCGGGCTTGTACCGGTACCAGACGCCCGAACAGTTCGAGGCAGCATTCGCCCGCGCCGAAACCGACGTCGCCAACGGAAGCGATCGCCTGAAGATGTATCTGATTGCCTCACGGATCGCGGCGGCGGTGCGCTGCGGCCACACGTGGACCAATCCGCTAAACCAGGGGCAGGCGGTGCAGGACGCGTTGGCAGCGCTGCCAGCCCTGCCGCTCCACGTGCAACTGCTCGAAGGCCGTATGTTGGTAACGGCCAGCACCGACCCTACGATTCCCGTCAATGCAGAATTGCTGACGATCGACGGGCGCACACCCGATGCATTGGCGAATGAATTCCTGCCGTACTTGCGGGCGGATGGCAGCAGTGACGGCAAGCGCCTGAGCCAGATTGACAGCAATGTCGACGGCGGCGCGATGGATCGGCTGCTTCCATTGCTACATCCGCCGGCAGCGAGCGGCTACACGCTTCGCTTCCGCCGCCCCGGCGCGCAGGCCGGAAAGCAAAACGATCAGCACATCAATGAAGGGATCGTCGCTGGCATCACTGTGGCCGATCGCGAACGCATGCTCATCGCGGCGGGGGTGACGCCGGAGAACACTGCCTGGCAATTCCATATCGATGGCGACACCGCCACCATGACCTTGCCGACCTTTGCATTCTGGCAGGGAGAGTTCGACTGGCGGGGTTTCCTGCAACGCAGTTTCGACATGCTGGCAGCCCGCAAGATAGACAAACTCGTCCTAGACCTGCGACAAAACGAGGGTGGCGATGACGCCATTGGAGATGCATTGCAGTCCTATCTGCTGAAAACTCCATTCGTTGTCGGGGCCAAGCGTGTGGAGTCCGCTTACGAACGTGCGCCCTATGACCTTGCACGCTTCTTGGATACCTGGGATTTTTTGTTCTTCGACCGCACAGGACAGGTCGTTCGTGGCGAAGGACGCAACTGGTTGCTCCGCAAGCAGCCCGCTGATGAGCGCATCGAGCCTGCTAAAAAACCGTACCAAGGCCATGTGGCGCTGCTCACCGGCCCGCGCATGAGTTCGGCAGGATTCCTGATCGCACGCAATCTGCAAGCCAGCGGCAGTGCCACCTTGATCGGACAAGCCACCGGCGGCAACCTGCGCGGCTTGAATGGCGGCGAGCTCGCGTGGCTGGTGCTGCCGACATCGGGCGTCAGCGTTGATATCCCGCTGCTAGGAAGTTTCTCGATGACACCGCAGCCGGATCGCGGCGTTTTGCCGGATATTGCCGTGCACACACGCCTTGAAGACGTGGCCGCCGGCGTCGACCCGGATATGGTCGCTGCGAATCGTTGGCTTGCCCGAAGCGGAATGCACTGAAGTGGCTGGATCGCGACCCTTGCGCAACATTCACTGGGATGGATCTAAGCTGCAAAGCCACCCACGCAATCGATAGGTATTTTGATGTCAAACCCGACCGAACACGAGTCCGCCAGCACCCAGACAAATGCCGACAACGCCAAGCGCGAAGCGGAATTCCTGAAGCAAGTGAAATCGGAAGACGTGCCGTCTGGTCTTCGCCCTGATCTTGCCCCGCCCGGCCCCACCGGAGAAGGCAGCGACGGCGGCGGGGTTGGCAGCAGCATCTGATCCGAGCAAAAAAATCCGGATTGCGGCGTGCTGCCAGAGCCTGCGGCGCGCATGCAATTTGGAGGCGTGGATGCAACATTGTTGCCAACACCGACGTTACGAAACGGCAGCTTGCTGAATCTACTCGACAGCGCCTGC
>JBKJOY010000019.1:0-3187 GCA_046595415.1 Thermomonas sp. | reverse complement strand
GCGGCTGCGATCTGGCCCAGGAAGATCGCCAGCGGGAAATTCCATGGCGAAATGCACACGAAGATGCCACGGCCCGAGAGCTGCAACGAATTGGATTCGCCGGTCGGGCCCGGCAGCGGCATCGGCGCGAAATGCTCGCGCGCCTGCAAGGCGTAGTAGCGCAGGAAGTCGACGGCTTCGCGCACTTCGGCAATGCCGTCGGGCAAGGTCTTGCCCGCTTCCTTGGTGCACATCGCCATGTACGCTGGCATGCGTGCTTCCAGCAGGTCGGCGGCATGCTCCAGGATTGCGGCGCGGCTGCCTGCGGGGGCGGCGTCCCACGCGGGGTGCGCGGCGACGGCGTTGGCCAGCGCGCGTTCGACGGTCGCGCTGTCGGTCGCTTGCCAATGACCGACGACTTCGCGGCGGTCTGCAGGATTGGTCACCGCGATGCTTTCACCGCCCGCAGTGGCACCCGGCACCAGTGGCGCTGCGGTCCAACTGCCAGCACCGGCGTGGTTGATGGCAGCCGCAAGCTCGCGCAGCTGGTCGTCGTTGGCGAGGTTGATGCCCATGGAATTGTCTCGGTCCTGGCCTTGGCTGCGGTACAAATCGACCGGCAGCGGGATGCGGGGGTGCGGAATCGGATTGAATGCGGCCACGGCCTGCACCGGGTCGCGGATCAGGTCGTCGATCGCCACGTTCTCGTCGGTGATGCGGTTGACGAAGCTTGAGTTGGCGCCGTTCTCCAGCAGGCGCCGCACGAGATACGGCAGCAGGTCCTCATGGCTGCCGACCGGCGCATACACGCGGCAAGCGACATCCAGCCGATCCGCCGGGATCACTTCGGCGTACAGGTCATCGCCCATGCCGTGCAGCTTCTGGAACTCGAAGTCACGTCGTCCGCGAATGCTGCGCGCCATCCGATGCACGGTCGCGATGGTCTGCGCGTTGTGGGTGGCGAACATCGGGTAGATGGCATCCCCGGCATCGAGCAGGCGGCGCGCATTCGCGAGATAGGAGACGTCCGTGTTCTGCTTGCGGGTAAACAGTGGATAGCCGGCTTGGCCATCGACCTGCGCACGCTTGATCTCGGCGTCCCAATAGGCGCCTTTCACCAGGCGCACCGGGATGCGGCGACCGAGGCGGCGGGCGAGATCCGCGAGGTAGTCGATGACCTGCGGCGCGCGCTTCTGGTACGCCTGCACCGCCAAGGCGTAGCCGTTCCAGCCCGCCAGCGAGGGATCCGACAGGTTGGCTTCCATCAGGTCCAGCGACAGTTCCAGCCGCTCGGTTTCCTCGGCATCGACGGTAAAACCAATCCCGTATTGCTTGGCTAGTTGGGCCAGTTCGAGCACACGCGGCGCCAGTTCAGTCATCACCCGCGCGCGTTTGGCGTGTTCGTAGCGCGGATGTAGCGCAGACAGCTTGATCGAGATGCTGGGCGCGGCGAAGACGTCGCCAGTCGCGAACGATCCACCTGGACCGCTGCGGCCGATCGCGTGGATCGCAGCGCGATAGGCCTCCTGATAGCGCATTGCATCGGCGGTGGTCAGCGCGCCTTCGCCGAGCATGTCGAATGAATACCGGTAGGCGCTGCCATCGCCCTTGCGCGCACGCGAGAGGGCTTCGGCAATCGTGCGACCCAGCACGAACTGGTGGCCCATGATCTTCATCGCCTGGCGCACGGCCAGCCGGATCACGGGTTCGCCGGTGCGACCGATCAGGCGCTGGAAGGCGCCATGGACGTCGCGCTTGGTGTCGTCGGCGAGGTCAACGAGCTTGCCGGTCAGCATCAGGCCCCAGGTGGAGGCGTTGACGAGCACCGAGTCCGACTGGCCCAAATGGCGCTTCCAGTTGGCATCGCTCAGTTTGTCGCGGATCAGCGCATCGGCCGTGCCCGGGTCGGGAATGCGCAGCAAGGCCTCGGCCACGCACATCAGCAGGACGCCTTCCTCGCTGCCCAGGTCGTACTGGCGCATGAAAGCCTCGACCGCGCCCTGGGTGCGCGCGCGGGCTCGGACCCGGCGTACCAGGTCGGCAGCGGTGGCTTGGGCGGCCTCGCGTTCGGCCTCCGGCAAGGCCGCTTGCGCCAGCAGTTCGCGCATATGAACGGTTTCGTCGCCAATCCAGCCGGCGGTGATTGCGGCGCGTGCGCCCTGCGGCTCTGCGCCTAGCTCTGGCGACAGGATCGGCGCGAGCGGCGGCAGGCTTGGGACATTGGGGCTGGGATCAGTACTCATCACGCCCGCGGGCTGCCAGATGGGGCGCCTAGTGTAGTGCCGCAGGTAATGGCTGGCACGCGTGCAGGTTGCCGCAATCCGGCCCCGCAGCTACCATTTCATGGTTGTTCCCACCCATTTGCGTGTCCAAGCGCCGGTGGGGACAGGTTCCGAACAAACCAAAGCAAGACACCAGACAAGGCCATGGCAGGGTTTGCGGCGGAATGCGCGCGGTCCTGCGGACTCAGTATTCAAGGTAGTGGGGCTCGATGTGATGACACCCGGTCGTATCAAACAGTGGGCATTGGCCCTTGCGTTGGCAGCGCCGACGCTGGCGTTCGCCCAATCCGCCGATCCACACCGCTGGCAGCTGAACATGGCGCGGGGCGTGACCCCATCGTCGAATGCCGCCTACGACGCGCACATGATCGTGCTGTGGACGTGCCTGGCGATTGGCGTCGTGGTGTTCGGCGCAATGGCCTACGCGATGTTCAAGTTCCGCAAGTCGAAAGGTGCGGTGCCCGCGCAGTTCACCCATAACATGACCGCAGAAATCATCTGGACGGTCGTGCCGGTCCTGATCCTGATTGCGCTGTCGTTCCCGGCGACACACGGCCTGATGCGGATGTACGACACCCGCGACGCCGAGATGACGGTCAAGGTCACCGGCTACCAGTGGGTGTGGAAATACGAGTACATGGGCCAGGACGTGGCGTTCACCAGCCGCCTGGACCGCAAGAGCGACGAAGTGCGCCAGAGTGGCATTGATCCGCGCACGATTGATTTGCCGCATTACCTGCTGGAAGTCGACAACCAGCTGGTGTTGCCCGTTGGCACCAAGATCCGCTTCGTGATCACCGCCGACGACGTGATCCATGCCTGGTGGGTGCCTGCGTTAGGCTGGAAGCAGGACGCGATTCCGGGCCTCGTCAATGAAGCCTGGGCTGACAGCAAGACACCCGGCGTGTATCGCGGGCAGTGCGCCG
>JBKJOY010000358.1:0-2500 GCA_046595415.1 Thermomonas sp. | reverse complement strand
ACATTCGGCCAATACTTCTGCATCCAGTGCGAACGCATCGCCATGGATGATCTCGATGCCGTCTGCGCGGTAGTGCATGCCGTATCGGGATTCATGGATTTCAGGCACCAGACTGTGTTCGGCGAAGAATTGTTCCACCGCTTTTTGCGAAAGTTCGACACCCAGCACGCGGTGACCCTGCGATGCCAGCCAGACCATGTCCAGCGACTTGCCGCACAGCGGCACGAACACGGTTGTGGCCGCAGCCACGCCCAACCTCGGCCAATGCTTTAGCAGCAGTGGCGTCGGCGCGGATTGATGGAAGCCGATCTGGTTGTCGGCCCAGCGTTGGTGCCAAAACTCGAAATTCATACAAAACTCCCATCGGCGGCGAGACCGTCGGGTGAATCGCGTAGCGGCATTTCGAGCCGCGGAGCGAGCACCCGGCGGTTGGCGCCGGCGAGCAACGAATCAGGTTTCAACAACCAGCCCATCCACTTTCTGCCAGCCGCGTGGCAACAAGCCGCCGCGTGATCCACGCGTACCCACATAGGCGTCGAGGTCGTTGAACGACAACGTCATCGTGCGCGCACCGCTGGCGACCAATAGTTTGCCACCGACCGGAACGACGGCCACAGCGATCACACGTTCGGTGCCGCGCTTGGCTTTCGGGATGTCGATGATCTTGTTGCCCTTGCCCTTGTCGAGCTCCGGCAGTTCCACCAATGCAAACGCAAGCACGTGTCCCGCCGTGGTCACCGCCACGATGCGATCGGCCTCCACATCGCTCACCGCTGCCGGTTGCAGTACACGCCCGCCGTCGGCAATCGACAGCAATGCCTTGCCGGCCTTGTTGCGGCTGGTGAGGTTTTCGAATCGGGTGACGAAACCATAGCCGTGGCTGGAAGCGATCACGAAACGATGGTCGTTGTCGCCAGTTGCCAGTGCCTGGAATTGGGCGCCCGGCGTCGGCGTGAAGCGGCCGGTCAGTGGCTCGCCGTTGCCGCGCGCGCTGGGCAGCGTATGCACCGCAGAGGAATAGCTGCGCCCGGTGCTGTCGAGGAACGCCACTTGCAGGTTGCTGCGTCCACGCACGGCACCCAACAGGCTGTCGCCATCGCGATAGCCCAGCGTCGATGCGTCGATGTCATGGCCCTTGGCCGCGCGCACCCAACCCTTTTCGCTGAGCACCACGGTCATCGGTTCGCTGGCGACCAGTTCGGTTTCCGCCAACGCCTGCGCCGCGCCGCGTGCCACCAAGGGGCTGCGGCGTGCGTCGCCGAATTTCCTGGCATCGGCCAGCAATTCGTCTTTGATCAGCTTCTTCAGTTTTGCTTTGCTGGCAAGGATGGACATCAGGCGATCCCGCTCGCTGTCCAGTTCATCCTGCTCGCCGCGGATTTTCATTTCTTCCAGGCGGGCCAGCTGGCGCAGCTTGGTGTCGAGGATGTAGTCGGCCTGTTCCTCACTGAGGTCGAAGCGCGCAATCAACGCACGCTTGGGTTCATCTTCCGCGCGAATGATCCGGATCACTTCATCCAGGTTGAGGAACGCCACCAGCAAACCTTCCAGCAAGTGCAGGCGGCGCTCGACTTTTTCCAGGCGATGGGTGAGGCGGCGGGTAACGGTGCTGGTGCGGAAGATCAACCATTCGCTCAACAGCATTTTCAGGTTCTTGACCTGCGGGCGCCCGTCCAGGCCGATCACGTTCATGTTGACCCGGTAACTCTTCTCGAGGTCCGTGGTCGCGAACAGGTGACCCATCAGTTGTTCGGCATCGACCCGATTACTGCGCGGCACCAGCACGATGCGGGTCGGGTTCGCGTGGTCGGACTCGTCGCGGATATCTTCCAGCCACGGCAGTTTCTTGGCCCGCATCTGCGCCGCGATTTGCTCGATGATCTTCGACGGCGAGACCTGGTGCGGCAGCTGGGTGATGACGATGTTGGCGCCTTCTTTTTCGAAGACGCCCCGTGCACGCAGGTTGCCGTGGCCGGTTTCGTACATGGCCAAAAGATCGGCCGCGGGCGTGATGATTTCCGCAGCCGTTGGATAGTCGGGGCCACGCACGTGTTCGCACAGGTCACGCACCGTCGCATCCGGATCATCCAGCAAGCGGATGCAGGCGCTGACGATCTCGTTGAGGTTGTGTGGCGGCACGTCGGTGGCCATGCCGACCGCGATGCCGGTAGTGCCGTTGAGCAGCAGATGCGGCAACCGTGCCGGCATCCACGTGGGCTCCTGCAGGGTGCCATCGAAATTCGGCGTCCAGTCGACCGTGCCCTGGGCGAGTTCGCCCAACAGCACGTCGGCAATCGGCGACAACTTGGATTCGGTATAGCGCATCGCCGCGAACGACTTCGGGTCATCCGTCGAACCGAAATTGCCCTGGCCTTCGACCAGTGGATAGCGATACGAGAATGGCTGCGCCATCAGCACCATCGCCTCGTAACAGGCGCTGTCGCCATGCGGGTGGTATTTACCGATCACATCGCCCACGGTGCGCGCGGATTTCTTCGGC
>JBKJOY010000231.1:0-5407 GCA_046595415.1 Thermomonas sp. | reverse complement strand
GGATGAATTCCCCGGCATGCCCGACCACGACTGGACCCTGCTGGTGCAGGACGTGGACAAGTGGGACGCCGACGTGCGCGGGGTGCTGGAGGCATTCAATTTCCTGCCGCGCTGGCGGATCGACGACGTCATGGTCAGCTTTGCCGCCACCGGTGGTTCGGTCGGCGCGCACGTGGACCAGTACGACGTTTTCCTGCTGCAAGCGCAGGGCCAGCGCCATTGGCAGATCGATGCATCAGCGTCTCGTGGCAAGGGCGATCCATCGCTTGAATTCCGCGACGATGTCGAGCTCAAACTATTGCGTGAATTCAATCCAACCCACGACTGGGTGCTGCAACCGGGCGACATGCTGTACCTGCCACCGGGCGTGCCGCACCACGGCGTCGCGGTGGATGCCTGCCTGACGTTTTCTATTGGCATGCGCGCGCCTTCGGCCTCCGAGTTGCTTGGGGATTTCGTCGACACTCTCGCCGCCGATGCGCCGGACAGCCTGCGCCTGACCGATGCGAATCTCTTGCCCGCCGTCGATCCGTTCGAAATCGACGCGGACGCGATGACCCGCGTGGTCGAAGCGTTGAATTTGCTGCGCATGGGCGATCCGGACCGCCTCGGCGACTGGTTCGGCAGTTTCATCACGACCTATCGCACCGCTGTCGAACCTGCGGCGGACAACGAACTGCGCCCGCGCATCGAAATCGAATGGGATCTCGCCCATGGCGCCAGCCTGTTGCGGCACCCGTGGTCACGCATGGCGTGGCGCAAGGCAGCCAAGGATGCCCGCCTGTATGCCGGCGGACAGGTCCACACGATGGGTGTTCGGGACGCGCGCGCACTGGCGGCGGCGGAATCCATCGACGGACCGATCTATGAGCGCCTCGGCCCGCGCGGGCGCGACACCGTGTTCGCGCTGCTCGAAGCCGGCCACTACCGGCTGCAACAGGACGACGTCGACGCGGACGAGCACGAATGAGCCAGGCCGACCCACTGCTGCAGCCGTTCCGGGTTGAGCTGGTCGAATTCCAGCAGGCGCTCGCCGAATTGCGCGCGGTGCGTGACGAGGTGTTCGTCGATGAACAGCACGTCCCGGTCGAACTGGAACACGATGCAGTCGATCCGCTATGCACCCATGTCATCGCGCGTTTGCTGGACGGCACCCCGGTCGGCACTGGCCGGCTGACCCCCGAACGCCACATCGGGCGCATGGCCGTGCGGGCGCCCTGGCGTGGACGCGGCGTCGGCGATGCACTGTTGTTGGCATTGGTGGAACAAGCGCGGCTGCGCGGTTGGGCGGATGTCCACTTGAATGCACAGGCGCCCGCGATCGGGTTCTACGAACGCCACGGATTCCGGCCCGAGGGCGAGCGATTCATGGAGGCCGGCATCGAGCATCAGGCCATGCGCCGTGCGCTGGAGGGTCCGCGCGCGATCGAACGCCGTCAGGATGCCATCGACACCACCATCCGGATTATCGAAGGCGCGCGTCGAATGCTGTTGATCCGCAGCTTCGCGCTCGATCCAGGCTTGTTCGACGCACCTGCCGTGATGCAAGCGCTGCGCAGTTTCGCCACCACCGGGCGCGGAAATGAAGTCCGCATCCTGCTGCACGATGCCGCCACCCCGCAGCGCCAGCAGGCACCACTGCTGGGCTTGGCGCAACGATTGCCCAGCGTGTTCCTGTTCCGCGAACTGGACGACCCGGTGGACCGCATCGACCCGGCGGCGTGGATTGCCAGTGACGCCGGTGGCTATTACCTGCGTGCGCTCGGCGACCGCATCGAGGGCGAAGCCGAACTACACGCACCCGCACGTTACCGGCAATTGCGCGCCAGCCACGACCAGGCATGGGAACGCGCGCGACCGGTCAGCGAGTACCGCGCACTCGGCCTGTAGTCAGGTTCGTTGGTGCAGTGCGCAAGCGCCTGCGGCTATAATTCCGGTTCTCACTCGCGCCCATTCAGCGGGCACCGGCAGGAATGCAAATTCCAGCCGGATCAACCACTTAATCAAAAGGCCGCCTCCCCCGCCATGGTGGACAGTCTCCTGAAGCAGTTTGCCCAGTCCTCGCAACTCGGGACCAATGCCGCCTATGTCGAAGGCCTGTACGAGCAGTACTTGGTGGCGCCCGACAGCGTCGGGGTGAAGTGGCAACAGTATTTCGATGCCCTGAAAGGTCGTGAAGCAGGTGACGTGCCGCACTCGGCGGTCATCGAGCAGATCGTGATCGCCGGCCGCGAGGCCGCACGCGGCGCGTTGGCTGCCAGCCCTTCCGCAGGCGACGAACGCGAACGCGGTGTCGGCAAGCTGATCACGGCCTATCGCTCGCGTGGCCACCTGGCTGCCAACCTCGACCCGCTGCAAATGGCTTTCAAGCCCGATGCACCCGACTTGGCGCTGGGCTTCCATCGCCTGTCGGAAAGCGACGCCAACTTCGAGTTCAGCACCGGCGGCGGGGCTGGGCGTGAACGCACGAAGCTGGCTGACCTGCTGACCCTGCTCAAGGCGACCTACACCGGCAGCATTGGCGCCGAATTCATGCACATCACCGACGCCGAACAGCGCCGCTGGGTGTACGAGCGCCTGGAGACCGCAGCAGGCAACTATGGCCGCAGCTCCGACGACAAGCGCCGCATCCTCGAACGGCTCACCGCCGCCGAGGGCCTGGAGCGCTACCTGCACACCAAGTACGTCGGCCAGAAGCGCTTCTCGCTGGAAGGTGGGGACAGCCTGATCCCGTTGCTGGACGTGGTCATTCGTCGCGGCGGCCAGGATGGCGTCAAGGATGTCGTGTTGGGCATGGCCCATCGCGGCCGTCTGAACGTATTGATCAATACGCTGGGAAAGTCGCCGCGCAAACTGTTCGATGAGTTCGAAGGCAAATTCGAACACGCCGCAGACGACGGCCGCGCGCACACCGGCGACGTGAAATATCACATGGGTTTTTCAGCCGACCTGGCCACGCCAGGCGGGCCTGTGCACCTGGCCTTGGCGTTCAACCCATCGCATCTGGAAATCGTCGACCCGGTGGTCACCGGCAGTGTCCGCTCGCGCCAGTTGCGCCGCGGCGATACCCAGCGCAAGGCTGTGTTGCCGATCATCATCCATGGCGATGCCGCGTTCGCGGGCCAGGGCGTGGTGATGGAACTGTTCCAGATGTCGCAGGCGCGCGGCTTCGCTGTCGGCGGCACGATGCACGTCATCATCAACAACCAGGTCGGCTTCACCACCAGCGCCGCCGAAGATGCGCGCTCGACCCTGTATTGCACCGACGTGGCGAAGATGGTCGGCGCGCCGATCCTGCACGTGAATGGCGATGACCCTGAAGCCGTGGCCTTCGTCGCCGAAATGGCCTTCGATTTCCGCCAGCGCTTCAGCAAGGACGTTGTCATCGATCTGGTCTGCTATCGCCGCCACGGCCATAACGAGGCCGACGAGCCAGCCGCGACGCAACCGCTGATGTACCAGAAGATCCGCGCAATGAAGACCACGCGCGAACTGTATTGCGCAAGGCTCGCCGCCGAAGCCAGCGTGCCCGAAGCAGAGGCGAAAGGCCTCGTCGACAAATATCGCGACAAGCTCGATGCCGGCGAAGTCACCACCGAGCTGGTCCCGCCGCAGATCGATGAGTTCACCGTCGACTGGAGCCCGTACCTGGCAGGCAAGCTATCCGACAATACGGATACGACGGTCGCGCGCGAGACGCTGGACGCGCTGGCGACATCGATCAACACGATTCCCGACACGGTCAAGCTGCACCCTCGCGTCGCCAAGATTTACGAAGACCGCCGCAAGATGATGGCGGGCGAGCAATCGGCTGACTGGGGCTTTGCCGAAAACCTCGCTTACGCGACCCTGGTCCATGAAGGCTACCGCCTGCGCCTGGTCGGCCAGGACTGCGGGCGCGGTACGTTCTTCCATCGCCATGCGATCCTGCATGACCAGAACACCGATGATTTCTACCTGCCGCTGCGCGAACTGGTCGAGGCGACGCCCGGCAGGAGCCCGCAGGACGTGACCATCATCGACTCGCTGCTGAGCGAAGAAGCGGTGATGGCGTTCGAATATGGTTACTCCACTGCCGATCCGATGACCCTGGATATCTGGGAAGGCCAGTTCGGTGATTTCGCCAACGGTGCCCAGGTTGTCATCGACCAGTTCCTGTCGTCCGGCGAAGCCAAGTGGAACCGCCTGTGCGGACTCGCCCTGTTCCTGCCGCATGGCTACGAAGGCCAAGGCCCGGAACACAGTTCGGCGCGCCTGGAGCGCTTCCTGCAGCTGTGCGCCGAAGACAACATGATGGTCTGCGTGCCGACCACGCCGGCACAGGACTTCCACATGATCCGCCGGCAGATGCGCATGAGCACGCGCAAGCCGCTGGTGGTGATGACGCCGAAATCCCTGCTGCGCCACAAGCTGGCAGTGTCCAGCCTGGACGAACTGGCCAATGGCGAATTCCAGCGCCTGATCCCCGACACCACCTCCAGCGCCAAGAACGTAAAGCGCGTGGTGTTGTGTTCGGGCAAGGTCTATTACGACTTGTTCGAGGAAGCGCAGAAGCAAGGCATCCTGGACGTCGCACTGGTCCGCGTGGAGCAGCTCTATCCGTTCCCGCGCGAGCTGCTGGTGACCGAGTTGAAGCGCCACGCATCAGCCAAGGAAGTGATGTGGTGCCAGGAAGAGCCGCAGAACCAGGGCGCCTGGTACCAGATCCAGCATCATCTGCGCGCCTGCCTACAGGCTGGCCAGGTGCTGGACTACGCGGGTCGCGCCCGCTCACCCTCGCCCGCTGCCGGGCACATGGCCGAACATGTCGCCGAACAGGCAGCACTGGTCGCCGACGCCCTGGTCAATCCACTCGACGGCGACCACGTCGCTGAATGATGCAGACGCCTGCCCGCCCGCCCCACACACGAATACCTGATTAGGACGCCACATGGCCATCGAACTCAAAGTTCCAGTGCTCCCCGAATCCGTTTCCGACGCCACGATTGCAAGCTGGCACAAGAAGGCGGGCGACGCGGTCAAGCGCGACGAGAACCTGCTGGACCTGGAAACCGACAAGGTGGTGCTGGAAGTGCCCTCGCCGGTCGATGGCGTGCTCAAGGAAATCAAGTTTGCGGAAGGCGCGACCGTGACCAGCCAGCAGGTCATCGCGGTCATCGAAGAAGGCACTGCTGCTGCAGCGGCGCCTGCTGCGGCGCCTGCCGCACAGGAATCCGCACCCGCGGCAAAAGCCGCAGCACCTGCTGCGTCCGCTCCGGCGCCAGCCGGCAATGACAACCTGCCTCCCGGCGCACGTTTCGCTGCCGACACCTCCGGCGTGGATGCGTCCAAGGTGGAAGGAACCGGCCGTCGTGGCGCGGTCACCAAGGAAGACATCGTCAACTACGCCAGCGGCAAGACCCCGGGC
>JBKJOY010000222.1:0-12861 GCA_046595415.1 Thermomonas sp. | reverse complement strand
CCATGCTCACCCGCAGGGCAATGTCGACGACGTCGTCGCCGGGGCGTCGGCCGTTCGGGAACCCAGCGTTGTCGCCCGCGATGACACCCAGATTTTTCTGCGTGGCAGCGGGAGTGGCAGCGATCGAAGTATTAAGCCGCATCATTTCCGCCGGAACCACGCCAGCGGGCTTGTTGAGGCCTTCCACACCGGTCAGGAACGCGGCGATGAGATCGGTGCGGGGGAACACGTTTGGCGCCTGCACACCGGCACTCCCGAAGAGAGCCTCGATCAACTCCGGCAATACCGGATTGGTCACGTACTTCGCGAACTGTGCGTCATCCTTGGGCTGCGAGTTGTTGAACTTGTTCTTGTCGGGAAGCCCGATGACCAGCTCGTTCACGAGCGGTGCGGACAGGCGGGATACCTGATCCGGACCGTCCGGGTTGGGCGTGCGCGCGCTGGTCCATGCACCGATAATCGGACTGCCACCCGCTGCTGTCAGGCAGGAGATCGGCACTTCCAGTGCGAACGTGGTGACGTTCTTGTCGAACAAATCGTTGGGTTCGGCATTGGGGGGGCCGATCGGATTGGTGTTGATCAGGTCAAACACTTCGCCCAGGTTGACCGCGAAGCCTTCGCGCCGTTGGCCGACGAAGACCCGCGCCGCTGTGGGGCATCCGGGCAGCATGGTGTTGTAGACGAAGCGATCGGAATAACCCAGGTAATTCGGAATCGACTTCATGCCGATGTTGTCGAAAGGCTTGATGAAGATGTCCGAGCCAGTACGCAAATTGATGGCCTGCGCCCGTGGCAAGTTCGTGCCACTCACATTGAGCTGGTAAACCTCGAACACGTTCTGGTTGTCGTGCAGTTCCGCATTGCCGAAGGGGCCGACATTGCTCAGCGGGATCGCAACAGGAACGCCGTTGACGGGGATCGTCTTGTTACGAAAGATGTTGGCAACCTGGAACTCATAGGTGATATCCGGGACTGCATCGCCATTATTGTCGATCTTGATTTCGTAGCTGGCACGGTCGTCGAGCAGGAAGTAGTTCGGGCCGCCGTATGGATCCTGCAGCGGTTGATAGTTGGCGATCAAGGTCACGTAACCCGAGCGCCCGGTTTCATAGCTACGGAACATGTAGAAGTCCGTGCCGTCATCCTTCGGATGCTTGGTAATGGTTGGGGCCTCGCGATGGCTTGAGGCTAGTACGGCACCACCGGTGAGTAGCATGGTGGCGGCAACCGCGGTGGCAATAAAAGTACGTTTCATGTCAGCTCCTTTTGAGCAAGTAACGAATAAGCCCTGAGTGGAAGGCAATGTTCTGGACCGGTAAATGCTCCGTCACGTACGGTGCCAGCCGGGCAAATGAGATTGCTTCCTTCCCTCAGTTACGATTCATACGCAGGCGCGGATGCAGTCCGCGTGAATTGATTTGCTGATCAATGTTCATGTTGCTTAACGAGTCCACAGGCAGCCCGCACTGCAACGGTTGAGCTTCGTGCATCCGGCGCGCGTCCTGCTGCGTATCGCACCGTAGTCAGCCAGTTACACCGTGTACGTCTATTTCACGTGTTTGCTGGAACACTGGGCCGTATCAATAATTCAGGAGAAGTCCCGATGCAGGCAGGACGCTTGGTGGTACTCGCGGGGGTGATCCTTCTATTGTCCGCGTGCAAGCCGGAGACAGACAAAACGGCAGTGAGCAATAGTGCGGTTGATCCTATGCAGGATTCGGTAAGCGGCACTGCTGCCGTGGCCCGCGACGCCCGCACTGGTGCGGATGCGCCAGCTCCGGCCCAAGGTGGCGCATTTGCGCGGCAGCCCAGTTTCCAGCTGCCGGCTCCGGTGTCCAGCACGCCGGTGCAAGCAACCGCGGCGTCGAGTTCGCGGCAGATCGATGTCGCAGGCGTCACCGATGCAGTTCTGAAAGGACTGGACGGCACCGGCAGCACTGTGCAGGTGCGCATCAACCCAGGTGGCATCGTTGCGCTCAGCGGTGAGGTGGCGAACCTTGCGCAGCTGCAGCGCGCCCAGTACCTGGCGCGCGCCCAGCCGGGCGTGGTGGAGGTCGACTACAGAAATCTGCGTGTGCGACAGCGGTAAGCGCCAATGAGCACGACGCCAGCAGAGGCCAGTAGCGCCGCGGTTTCGGTCAACGCGCATCGGAGCATGCCTGGCAGCGATGTACTGTTCCGGGTGGCGCGTCGCGATACCCGACTTGCAAGCGTGCGTTATCGGGCCTTGCTGCCCGCCTGCGCATTGCAAGATGGGCGCTACAGCATCGGCGTTTGCAGCAATGACGTCCCAGCGAAGGTACATCCACGCGTCGCGATCGCGGTGAAGCCGCTGCAAGCGGCAGAATCCGCGTGGGTCGCCGACATGCGTGCGTGCGGCGTACCTACTGTGGTGGATATCTGCGACAACATATTCGTGCATGGGTATGGTGGGCAATCCTCAGGTATCGCCGATAACTTCCGCAAGACAATCGGCAATGGTTTGGTCACGGTCCCCACCGAGGCGCTCAAGACGGTAATGCAGGAAAACACCGGGATAGCGCCAGCAAGGATCAAGGTGGTTCCCGACATTGTCGAAAGCGCGGCGTTGCTACGCCGGCAATGGCGCATGGTCGAAGGTCGCGGTGGCCCCATGTTGCAGGCGCTGCTGGTCAATCAAGCGGTGCCTTGGGTGCGGCGCAGCGCGCGCGCTTTGGGCGTCGGACAGCCGGTGCTGCTCTGGTTCGGCAACCATGGCGGAACCTACGCGCGTTTCGGTCTGGATGATTTGATGATCTGGGAAGACGCGCTGCGTGATGCATCCGCATTGGGTGCCCAGTTGTGGGTCGTGAGCAATCATCGGCAGCGTTTTGAAGCCATGCGGAAATCGTTGCCGATACGCAGTCGATATTTCGAGTGGTCCCCCAACCGAGTGGATGCGCTTTTGGGGTTTGCGGATGTATGCCTGGTACCCAACAGCATGGATGCTTTCTCTCGCAGCAAATCGCCGAACCGGGCGTTGAAAGCATTGGCGGCGGGGGTGCCGGTGGTGGCCACCCCGACGCCCGCGATGCGGGAATTCGCGGGAGCGGTATGGCTTGATGCGCCATCAGCGGGCGTTAGTACGTATCTACAGGGACCGCGGGTGCGTGATCTTCATCTGGCGCGCGCCCGGACCCTGATAGCAGAGAAATTCTCGATGACGGCATTGCGTGAGGCAATGGCAGGCGTGGTGAGTGGAGCTCTGGCCCATGGCTGATGCGCTGCTGCCCCTTGTGGTGATTTCACATTACGACCGGCGGCCGGTCGAGCCTTTGGTCGAATTGCTCCGAAGCATTGCCGCGCATCCAGCGGGTGCGCCGTATCAGTGTGTGGTGATGACCAACAAGACCCATGCGTCGGCGCTTCCGGCCTATGTAGAGGCGCTGGTGGATGCGCATTCGACCCGGGCCAACATCGGCATGAATATCGGCGCCTGGGATGCTGCATGGCGACGTTGGCGTGGCAGACCTGCCTATCTGTTCGTGCAGGACGACTGTCTCGTTGCGCGCGACGGATGGTTGAAAGCGGCACTGGATGCGTTGGCGGATCCAGGCACGGGTCTGGTCGGGGAATCGCTGAACACCGGTTGGGCCAAGCCGTGGCCCGTGCTCCGCGAAGCACAAGGCCGCGATACGTTACCGGAACATACGCTCGACGGAAAACCCGCGAACCGCGTCGATGTCTACCTCGCGGCGATGCAGCGCTACGGCATCGAGCCGGGCGACACGGGACGTCATCTCAGGTCGCTGGTGTGGGGGGTGCGCGGCGAGGTACTCGAGCAGCTGAATGGCTTTCCGATTGGCAGCGACTACGGCACGTGCATCGCCGCCGAAATCGGCACATCCCGTGCGGTAGAGGCAATGGGGCTGGGATTGCAGGAAATCGGGCCCACGCCTTTTCACTACATCCGCCACCGCGACTGGAACCAGGATGCGGCTGGCGGGGCATGGACGCATCGACCGGTGCAACTGGTTGAGCGTGATCGCTTGCGCCAGACCATCGCCAGCTTGGAGCAGAGCATGGCGTCCATCGCGCATGCGTCGCTGCTCACCAGATTTCGCTGGGCGCTCTCCCGCGGCAAACATCGTAGTGCGCAATGACTGCTAATTGGCCAATGGCCGGCTTGCGTGCGCTCGCAAGCGCGTTGCCTTGGGAATATCGATTGCGTCGGGTTGGCTGGGACGCCAGTGCAGCGCGCTGGCGCATGGAAGCGGCCACTGCGGCGAGAGCGGATTTGCCGCGTCTGGGCCTGTTGATGTCGGCCGGTGTCGGCACGTGTGAAGATTGGTGTCGCACATTGGCGACATGGGCCCTGCAGACTGCGCCGGTCGCCGGATGGTGGGTTGTGGGTAGCAACCAGGAGCCATGGCAGGCCGAGCGCATCGCTGCCGGACTGCCGGCGCCGGTGGCGTGTATTGCAGAAATAACGGATGCCGAATTGTTGGCTGCAGCTGGTGCCGACTGGGCGTTGACTGCACACGCGGGCGACCTGCTTCACCCGTCACTGGCTTGGATCACAGCCACTGCTGCGGCCGATGGCAAGCTGGCGGTCGGTTGGGACTGGCTGGAGTATGCCGATACCAAAGCCCGGTTCGAGCTGACCTCACGTGTTCGCGCGCCATGGCGCGACATGGTGCGGGAGCTGCACGTTGACGTGCGCGGTAGGGCGTTCGCTCTGCCGGTGGCTGGGTGGGAGGGCTTTCCTTCGGTCAGTGCATGGCAACTGCGCATCGGCCAGTCGCCGGACATCGACGCCAGCATCCAGTTGCACCCGGAACCTCTGGCGATGTATCGCCAAACCAATGCCGGGGGCGACGCCTGTGATCCGGCGCATTTGCAGGGTGCCGCCGCGAGTTACTGGGGTGAACCCTTCACCGCGTGCGTGGATGCTGGTCTGGCGCCGGCTGCCGCGGCACCGAGTGTCTCGGTCGTGCTGATGTACCGCGACCGGCCGATGCTGACCATTGCCGCGATCCGCTCGGTGCTTGCGCAACGCTTCAGCGGAGAGCTCGAAGTGGTGCTGGTGGACAATGCCTCCACGCCTGACACCGTCGCCGTGATCGAACAGGCGTTGGCCGAAGCGGTCACCTCCGTCAAGGTCACCTGGCTGTCCGCGCCCGGTCCGTTCAACCACAGCGCGCAGGCTGCCCAGGCTGCCCAGGCTGCGCGAGGAGAGGTGTTGTTGTTCCTCAACAACGATGCGCGCCTGCTGCAGGCCGATGCGATCGATCGCATGGCGCGCTGGGCGCGGTTGCCGAACATTGCGAGCGTCGGGGTTGCCGTAGTGGATGCAGATGCTTCCGTGATTGGCGGTGGCATGCGTGCACGCCTGATGCCAGGCGCGGCGTTCAATTCACCGGTCGAGGAGGCGTGCGGCGAGGATGCCGCGCATGCACGCCAGGTCATCGGTAATTCGTTCGCCTGCGCTGCGGTGTCAGCCGTTGCCTGGCGCGCGTTGAATGGCCTTGATGCACTGCGGTTCCCGGCCGGCTATAACGACGTCGACTATTGCCTGCGTGCGGTTTCCCGAGGCTGGATGCATGTCAATCTGGGGCAGGTGCACATCAGCCACCAAGTGGGCGCCAGCCGCCCGAAACAGGATGAAATCGCGCAGAAGACCAGGTTGCGTTCTGACTATCCCTGGGTAGCGGTCAATGCGCTGGGGGAATTCGCGCGTGAACCACTCAATTTGACGGTGTCGGACTTCCCACGATTGACCAATCGCCCCGCTGGCGCGTGGATCGAAACCAGGGAGCGCGCATGAGCGGACTTCCCGACATCATCCAGTGGGCTGCCGGCCAGCACATGCAAGCGCGATCTTGGCTCATCCTCGGCAAGGGCCCGTCATACGCCAAGTTCGCGGCTGCCAATACCGACGATTACCGCCTGCTGGCGCTCAATCATGTGGTGCGCCAACAACCGGTCGATATTGCACACGCCATTGACCTGGACGTGGTCCACGATTGCGCTGATGGCCTGCTGCAAAACGCGGGTGTGCTGTGGATGCCGGCGCATCCGCATGTGGACTGCAAGCCGTCGCAACGCCCGCTGTGGTCGTGGTGCGATGAGATCCCGGTACTGGCGCAACTTGCGCGCGAAGGTCGTCTGGCCTGGTACAACGCCTCGACGTGGCCGAAACCTCACCCGCGCTCCCCGGTGGTGGACGTGCGTTTCTTCAGCGCCGAAGCGGCTTTGCATGCGCTGGCGTTGTGCGGCGCGAAGGTGGTGCGCTCGCTTGGTGTGGATGGCGGCAACCGTTACGCGGATCAGTTCGAAGACCTGCGGGGGCGCACGCTGCTGGCCAACGGACATCCCAGTTTTGATCGGCAGTTCGAAGGAATTTCGCGGATCATCCGCGCGACCGGAATTCAGTATTCGCCGCTGCATGTGCAGTCGCCAGTGCGGGTGTTCGTCGGCACCGACCCCACCCAGCGCGCCGGACTGGCGCTGCTGGAGGACAGCATCCGGCGGCATGCCAGTGTCTCGGTGCAGGTTCAAGCCATAGACGATGCTCGCATCCCGGTCCCCCAACAACCTGAAAACCGCGGCCGCACCGGGTTTTCGTTTTCGCGATTCGGCATTCCAGCGCTCTGCGGGCAGCGTGGCCGGGCGATCTACCTGGACGCCGACATGCAGGTGTTCAGTGACATCCTGGGCTTGTGGAACCACCCTATGCAAGGTCGAACGCTGTTGTCCGCGCGTGCCGATCCGGCATGGAAACGACCTGCGCAGTACAGCGTGATGCTGCTCGATTGCGCGCGACTGGACTGGCAGCCCTCACGCATCATCGCTGCGCTCGACGCGGGAGATTTCAGCTACGCAGACCTGATGCAGCGGATGTGCATCGTGCCAGACGACCTGCAGCAGGCATCGCTGTCGCCCACCTGGAATTCGATGGAACATTACCAGCCTGGTCAAACGAATCTCCTGCACTACACCGACATGCCAACCCAGCCGTGGGTGAGTCGTGCCAATCCGAATGGCGCGGTGTTCTACCGGGCCTTCGCCGAGGCATTGAAGGACGGCGGAATCAGCTCCGATCTGGTGTACGAGGAAGTCGATCGCGGTCACGTGGCTCCGGAATTTCCCGCGTGGGTTGGATTACCCGCGCATCCGTCCGCGGCGCGCCTGCAGCGCGCATGGGTGCCACCCTACAAGCGGCTCTTGCCGGCCACCGCAAAACGCGCATGAACCTCTACGACTTGGCCCAGCGCCGTGACCGCATGCTCGATGCGCCGCCGGGCAGCATCGAGGCCTGCGTGCTGAAGCTGGCCGAAGGCACGCAGCGCGCGGTGCGCATTGCCGGCGGAGTCAGCATTCGCATGCGCGACGCGCATCAGGCGATATGCCTGCAGGCGACGCCGGTAGAGCCGGGTTGGGTCCTGCACACCCGGGGCAGTGGCCAATTGCGGGTATGGCTGGAAGCAAAGGATCGCGAGCCACGGTTGCTGGCGGAAACCGATGTGGTCACGCAAGGGATTGAACACATCCAGGCGCGCCAAGGTTGGCGGAGCCGCGTGGCGCAACGGTGGCTGGGAACACCTTCCGTCGCAACGCCGCGAAACCCGTCGACACCCAGGACCGTGACATTGCAACTGGACTGGCCTCTGCAGATGCCACATGCCTACGACCTCGTGCTTGAAAGCCTTGGCGAGGAGGTGGCGCTGGCGGTGGGACCGCTGCGTGACGTTCGCCGTGGTGTGCTGGCCGAGTTGCGCGGGAGTGGCGTCGAAGTCGGCCCGGGCGCCAATCCGGCGGTCGTGGAGAGCGGCGCACGCAGCGTGCGTTATGTGGAAAAGATGCCCGCCGACGAATGGGCACGCACCTATCCGAAAGAAGCGCTGGATCCCGCTGCGCTGGCGCGCTGGTCGCAATACACGATTGCATCGGCGGAGACGCTGGAAGGCATCGCGCCGGACTCGCTGGATTTCATTTTCAGCAGCCACGTGATCGAACACCTGGTCAATCCGCTGCAGGTCCTGCATAACTGGTGGCGCTGCCTTGCGCCCGGTGGTGGCATCGTCGGGGTCGTGCCGGATGCGCGTTACAGCTTCGATCTGCGGCAGCCGCTGACCACGAATGATGAGTTGCTGCGGCAGTTCCGCGCCGGTGGCCATGAGCGCAGCGATGCGATGTATCAACGCTGGTGCGACTTCACATCCCCCGGTTCCGATATCGACAGCCTGCGTTCCCGCGACTATGCGATTCACGTGAACTACTTCAGCCCGGAATCTTTCGGTTGCATGCTGCATGCGTTCAACGACATGGGCGACTCGTCGGCGGGCATCCACATCGAACAGTTCCGCAATGGCAAGGATTTCGCATTCGCCATGTTCAAGTCGACATGAGCATCGACACGTTCTTTGCCCGCAGTGCCTCCGCGCTGCCGTCTCCTGCGCCATGGCGTGGCAGCCAGTTGCTGATGCTCACCGCAATCGACAAGGGCTACCTGGGTCATGCGATCGCGTTGGCTCGGAGCCTGGACAAGCACGCGCCGGGTCATCATCTGCTGGTCCATCTGGTCAATCCGGATCCGGATTCGCTGGCGCGTTTGCATGGGTGCGCCGGCAGCTTGCGCAGCTTGAAGATGCACGTGTCGACCGAGAAAGTGCGGCTACCGCCCGAGGCCTCGAAAGCCGCCTATTACGCAAGCGTGCGCTTCCTGCGGATGGCGGATTTGCTGGCGGCCGATGGTGCCGTGCCAGTGTTGGCGCTGGATGCGGATGCGATTGCGGTAGGGCCGTTGACGCTGGATTTCAGCGACAAGGCGGAAACCGAAATATGCCTGCGCCAGCGACGGATCGCCGACGTCGCGAGTCGCCAGCTCGATGTTGCCGCGGGCGCGGTGTGGGCACGTCCAACGCCGCGTGCACGCGCGTTCATGCGCGCGGTTGCCAACGATCTTGAACATGCGTTCGCGAGCGGAGGCGCGCAGTGGTTCATCGACCAGGAAGTGCTGGGCCGGCATGTCGATGCAGCTACCGCACAGGCGAAGGTGCGCAACCTCAAGAGCAAGTTCGCCGACTGGAACATGGGCGCAGATGCGGTGTTCTGGATGGGCAAGGGCGATCGCAAATATCGTGACCTTCGCTATCTGCTGATGCGTGGCGCCTTCGACGAGGATCCGGGCCAAGCCAGGCGGGCAGTGCAGCTCGCCGACGCATATGCAGACGCAGTCGCGCCCGGCAACCGGGACCCGGTGGTGGAGCGGGCCGCGAACGAGGCGCGCGTGGCGCGGCGCACCCAGGTTGGCATTTTCCTGCCACGGCTGGATCTGCCATGGAAGCGTTCGGGGCTTGATCGCGACGGCCGCCCGCAAGCGCTTGCCGAAGACACCATCGAGGTACGGTTGTGGTGGAAGCGTTTCGCGATGGCCGCGGCCAACGAGCTGGGACGCATGGATGTCGATGTGCGCGTGCTTGAACTTCCCGCGTGGGAGATCACGCCGGACCGGGTCGATGCGGAAGGCCTGGACCTGGCGTTGGTTGCACATCGCGGGCAGGACGACTTCAGCGGACATCGCACGCCCACCTGGTTCTTCATGCAGGAGTTTTTCCGCTCGGTGTTCGTACTCGACCCCACGGGATGGGGTGCGGCCTCATCGGTGTATCCAGTGGACGCCAGCGAGTTGCCAGCAGCAGTGCTGGGTGCCTGGGACGACTATCGCGAGGCCTTCCTCCAGGGACGGTTGCAGAGCAAGTTCGGCCAGATGGGGCGCGCGACGCTTGCCAACCTGGTGGCACGCGGCGAATTGCCGGACGAGGCTTACATCTTCGTGCCGATCCAGGTTCCGGACGACCGCTCGATCACCGACTTCAGTGATGTCGGCATGGCAGAGGTCCTGCAGGCGGCGTTAGCGCTTGCGCGAGACGAACGCTGTCGCCTGGTCGTCAAGTCACATCCCGCCAACCGTGCTTCGACTGCGGCGCTCAAGGCGGTTGTCGACGATCCCCTAGTGCATTGGACCCAGGCACACGTGCATGACGTCCTGCTGCATGCGCGTGGCGTCGTGACCATCAACAGCGGCGTTGGCTTCGAGGCGCTTATCGCCAACGTGCCGTTGGTGTGCCTGGGGCGCAGCGAGTACGACAGCACCGCGCACGCCGCGACCTTGGCGACATTGCCGCAGGCCTGGAAACGCGCCATTGCAGAACCGGAAGCGGTGCGCGAACGGCGATATGCACGTTTCGTGGACTGGTTCCTTGCACGCCATGCCGTCGACTTGACGCGTCCCCGCCAAGCAAGCCACGTGCTCCAACGCTTGCTGCAGCAAGCAGTTGCGCCGCTCAATTGCGAGCGCAAGCCCGGAGAGATTCGATGAGTATCCAGTCAACGGGTGCCGATGCGTCGCCGGCGGGCTTGGCGGCGTTGCGGCGGGACTGGTCGGTCGCGTGGCTGCTGGCCTTGCGCGAATGGTTGTCGGGTTATCGCAGTTCGCGCTGGAATGCGCTATGGCCGGTGCTCTACCCGGTGCTGTACACCTCGTTGTTGCTGGTGGTCAGGCCACTGCTGGGACAGCAGTCGCATGATGCCTCGCGTTACGCGCTATTCGTGTTTGTTGGATTCAGCCTGTGGCAGGCATGGATTGAAACGCTGCGCGCGCAATTGAGTGCGTTGCGTCGATACAAGTCTCTGGTGTCACGCGGTGACATGGGCACCGGCGTCATCGCGATAGCCAGTGCGATCACCGCGTCCTTGCAACTGATCCCGCGGCTGCTATTGGCCGTCGTGCTGGCACTGGCGACCCGGCATGCGGTCGGCGCGTGGGCGCTGGCAAGCCTGCTGATCGGGGGCGTGCTGGTGATTGCCAACGCGAGCGCGATCGGCACCCTGTTGCAACCCTGGGCGACCCTCACGCCAAACGTGGATCGTTCAATCCAGAGCGTCACGCTCGCGTTGATCTTCACCGGCGGCGTGTTCCTGCCACTGCCCCTGCATCCGGGTCCAATGGTGCGCGCGCTGCTCGCATCGAATCCCTTTGGTGCACTGCTGGACATGGCGCGTGCACCCCTGATGGGGGATCCACTGCATTCGCCCCCGCTGGTATTGGCATGGATCGCAGTGACCCTTGCGGCAGCGCTGTTGGCACGCAGTCTGGGTCCGCGGCTGCTGCCGATCGTGGTCGAACGGATGGGGAATTGACATGCCCGAGCTCCTGCTGCGTGCGCATGACCTTGGCAAGAAATATGCGCGTGGACTGCGCCGGTCGATGGCATACGGCAGTCGCGACCTGTTCACCACGGCGCTCGGTCGCACGCAGGACCCGGCCCTGCGCGAGGGTGAGTTCTGGGCGTTGCGCGATATCGATTTCGAGCTGCATCGTGGCGAGTGCCTGGCGGTGCTGGGTGGCAATGGTGCCGGCAAGTCGACGCTGCTGAAGGTGTTGTGCGGCGTGCTCAAGCCTGACCAGGGGCACGTTGAGGTGCAGGGCCGCATCGAGAAGATGATCGAGCTGATGGCGGGTTTGTCGCCGTCGCTCAGTGGCGTGGAGAACATCCTGCTGCGCGCACGGATGCTCGGACTTTCGCGCGCGGATGCGGCGCGCAAGCTTGATGAAGCGGTCGATTTCGCCGACATCGGCGAGGGCATCGACATGCCCGTGTCGCAATACAGTTCCGGCATGAAAGCGCGGCTCGGCTTCGCCGCAACCGTCGTGATGGCGCCTGACATCCTGCTGATCGACGAAGTGCTGGCGGTGGGCGACCTCGGATTTCGCATGAAGTGCTATGCACGCGTCGATGAGATGCGGCGAACGTCCGCCGTCGTCATGGTGACCCATGGCATGAACCATGTCGCACGCATGGCCACCAGTTGCCTGGTGTTGCACAAGGGGCGACCGCAATTGCTCGGTACTCCGCAGGCGGGGATTGCGCGGTATCAGGAGCTCATGGGCTCGGCGGTGCCGGCGGCCGAGGCGGGTTACCAGCCTGCAGACGTGTCTTTTTCGATGCAGGCAGATGGCGCCCAGCTCGAGCCGGGCGGTGGCCTCCGCTATGGACAGAGTGTCAGCCTGCACGGCACCCACCGGCATCCAAAAACGTTGTCCCTGAGCGTGGTGCTGCATGAAGGCGATGGCCCGACCGTGGCGGACTGGCATTCACGCCGCAATGGATTCCAGGTCGGCCCTGGCGCGCCTTTCCGGCTTGACATGGGACCACTGGAATTGTGTCCGGGGCGCTACCGCATCGTCGTGGTTGGCCTTGCCCAGGACGGAACCCAACACTTCATGAGCTTGCCATTTCGGTTCACGGTGAAGGGCCTGCACCTGGGAACGACCCGCTGGCAACCCGGTGGTCAGTGGTCGCTGGAGGCAGCGGATGCCGACCCCCCGGGGGTGGACACAGGCAACCGCATCCCCTTCACGCAGGACGCGACAGCATGATCAGGATGATCGCTCCCATCTCCGACCAATCACTGCAGGAACTCAATGCCGCGCTGCCGTGGCATGCAGGCACCCTGTTGCCGGACGGGCGCCTGGTTGGGCGGCTGGATGCGCGGCCGCACAAGCGCGAAGACGTGCAACCGATCCCGGACAAGCGCATCCAGCGTCTGCATACCGCGCTTGGTTTGCGCGGCAAATCCGTGCTGGAAATCGGCTGCTTCGAGGGCATCCATACCTTGGGCTTGCGCCATTTCGGCGCCGATGTGACCGCGGTGGATCTGCGCCCGCTGAACGTGCTGAAGACGCTGGCCCGGTTGTCGGTGCATGGCGAGAGTTCGCGCGTATTCGTCCTGGACGTCGAGGATCCGAAAGCCGAACTGGGCCATTTCGACGTCGTATTCCATTGTGGCGTGCTCTATCACCTGGAAGACCCGGTGAGTCACCTGCGTGCAATCTTG
>JBKJOY010000112.1:0-4032 GCA_046595415.1 Thermomonas sp. | reverse complement strand
GACCGCGATGCCGCGCGCGGTGGCCGCATCCACATCGATCGTATCCACGCCCGCGCCGGCACGGCCGATCACCTTCAGGCGAGCCGCATCCTTCAGCGAATCCGGGGTGATCCTGGTGGAAGAACGCACCAACACAGCATCGACATCGGCCAAGGCAAGTGCCAGCGCATCGGGGTCTTTGATCGGGTCGGAGATGGCGACATCCCATCCCGCATCGCGGAACAAGGCCAAGCCATCATCATGGATTCCATCGCACGCCAGCACTTTCATTGATTCGGATCCTGTGGGGTCAATCCTGATCAACATCAGGTCCCACGAATCCCGGCAGCCGGCACAGCGCAAACGACGGTTTCATGTTTCGATGCGAGGTCGCCGGGATAGGCGCTTCGCTTGCGGGTCAGGAGACGGGGCCGGCTGGCATGGGAATCGTGACGGACTGAAGCCTAGCAGAGTCACGAGACGCTGCAACTGCGGGTTTACCATTGCCTTCAATTCAACGAACGAGACTGACCGATGCAAGCCAAAGGCGAATTCGACGTCAAACGCACCCCGCAGGGCTCCCTGGACATGGGCGATGGGGTCGAGATCGGGCACATGCGCTTCGACAAGGTGTTCCACGGGCCGCTGCAAGCAACCAGCGTGGTCCACATGCTGGCGGCGATGTCGCCGGTGGACGGATCCGGCGCGTATGTGGCGATTGAACGTGTCGTGGGTTCGCTGGATGGCCGCGCTGGCAGCTTCCTGACCCAGCACAGCGGCGTCCTCACTCGCGGCACGCCTTCACTCACACTCACCGTGGTGCCCGATACCGGCAGCGAAGCGCTTACCGGCCTGAGCGGGCGAATTGCCATCGACATCGTCGACGGCAAGCACTTCTATACGTTCGATTACGAACTTGATCCTAGCGATACTTGACCGCACCAGGCGCGATATCCGGGCGACGGCGAGACCGGGGTGTGATTCGCGCAGCGGCATTTCGAACCGCGTAGCGAACGCACCCCGGTAGGCGCCGGCGCCTCGCGCATCGTGATCCTCGCGGTACTACAGCACCCTCAGCTTGATCACTCGGCGGGCAAGCCCATTTCCTTGAGCAGGTTCGGCGCCGGATAGACCTTTGCCAGCAGCCATCGCAGGTAGCGCATGTCGACGTGGATCGCGCGCTTGTAGCGCGGATCGAACATCCAACTGGCACTGACCGCTTCCCAGTTGCTGTCGAAGTTCAAACCGATCAATTTGCCATCGGCATCCAGCACAGGCGAACCCGAATTGCCGCCGGTGGTGTCAAGATTGGTCATGAAATTGACGGTCTGGGTGCCCAGGCTCGGATCGGCGGTGCTACCGAAGTCGCCCTTGGCGATCGCATCCAGCAGCGGCTTGGGAGCATCGAACGGTTCAACACCGGTATTTTTCTCGACGATGCCGGCCACCGTGGTCAATGGGCGGTAATCGATACCATCACGCGGCGACAGCGGACTGACCTTGCCGAAGCTGACACGCAAGCTGGAATTCGCGTCCGGATACACCGCGCGACCTTGCGACTGGCGGTAGTCGATCAAGGCCTGCATGTAGGCGGGCCGCAGTCGCAGCAGTTCGCCCTCGCGCTGCTTCGCTTGTTCTTCCATCCGCAGCCACGCGGGTTGCAGGGTCAGCGCCGCACGCAGCAACGCATCCTTGCTCTCTGCCAAGTGCATGGCGTCTTGTTTGAATGCGAGCAGACGCGCTGCTTCGTTGCCCAGCTCGCTGCCCGCGTACAACGCCTCGATGCGCGCGTCGATGCCGTCCTGGGTGCTACCAAACACCGCATCGACCTCGGCCACGTGCTGGTTCACCGGCAACGCGGAATATTGGCGCAGCAGACTGGCCAACACGGCCTTCTCGACCTTCGGCGCATAGCGGCGCTGTACCTGTTTCAGGCTGGCCTCGATGCGGGTTTCGTCGCGCTGCTGGTAACCGCTCTCGCGCTGAGCATCCTGCTTGCCGCGTTCGGCTGCGAGCCGTTGCAGGGTGATGGCGGCGCGCAGCAGTTCGGTGCGCGTGCGGATCGTCGCCAGTAACTGGTCGCGGTCGCGGGTAGTGCCGGCGTGATCAAGCACCGCCTGCATCGCATCGATCCCGCTGCGCGTCGTCTTCGAACTCGACTGTTTGCCGAGCCAGGCAAGCATTGCCTGCTCATCATCGCGGCGCACACGCACTGCATCGCTGCGACGCAACCCCTCCAGTTCACCCTGCGCGCGTTTCAGTCCATTCTTCAGGCTGGCCACCGTGGATGCATACAGCACTTCGGACTCCGCATCGCCGGCAGTGGCCGCATCAATCGTCTTGAGGATGCCGCCGAACAGCGCGATCCGCGATGGCAGTTGCCATTCGATCTGGTCGGCGAATTCCGATGCGGTGCGATGCCGGTAGGTCGTGCCCGGATATCCGGCCAGCATCGCGAAGTCGCCCGCCTTCACCGGCGACGTGGATACGGTCAGGTGCGACGGTGGCTGGTAGGGCACGTTGTCCTTGCTGTACGGCGCAGGCTTGCCATCCTTGTCGACGTAAGCGCGGTAGAACGAGAAATCACCGGTGTGCCGCGGCCACATGAAATTGTCGATTTCGTCGCCGTAGTTGCCGATCGCGCGCGGCGGTGCGTACACCAAGCGAATATCCTGCAACTCCAACTGCCTGATCAGGTAGAACTCGCGGCCGTAGTACATGTTGGCCACGCTGCAGCGCGTGCCTGCGTCTTGTTCGCACTCGGCGACCAACTGCTTTTCCGCGTCGTCCACCGCATCGAAATAGTCGCGCCCGGTCTTGCCCTTGGCCGCAGCCAGCACGCGCTCGGTCACCGGGGTGAACGCCGTGGTGACCCAGATCCGCGTCGCCGGACCCGCCGGGCGCTCGGCGCCCATGTCGGCGGCGATGAAGCCGTTCTCGATCAGGTTGTCCTGCGGGGTGGAATTGAACTGGATCGCGCCCATCGCGCAATGGTGGTTGGTCACCACCAGCCCTTGCGCCGACACAAAGCTTGCGGTGCAACCCCCCAGCGACACCACCGCATTCATCGGATGCTTGGTGAGGTCACCCAGTGCCGCCGGATCACCCTTGAAACCCGCAGCCTTGAGCTGCTTGGCCAGCATCGGCAACTGCGACGGCATCCACATGCCTTCGTCGGCATGGACCGCACCACAGGCGGCGACAAGGGTCAGGGCAAGCAAGCTCGGGCGTGGACGCATGGCGACTCCAGGATTATTTCGTCAGGTCGTATTACACCATCGAGTGAGCGGGCTGGCACCTGAACGTGGTCACGGCCATCTCCGCAGCGGCGGTAGAATGGCGGTCTTACACGTCGCAACGGGAACGGGCATGTCGCAGACCATGATGAAAGCGCTGGTGAAGCGCGAAGCGGCCAAGGGCATCTGGATGCAAGAAGTCCCGGTGCCGACGCCGGGTGCGAACGAAGTGCTGATCAAGCTGGAAAAGACCGCGATCTGCGGCACCGACCTGCATATCTACCTTTGGGACGAGTGGGCCCAGAACACGATCAAGCCGGGCCTGGTGATTGGCCACGAGTTCGTAGGCCGGATCGTGGAGATCGGTCCCGGCGTACGTGGTTACGAGATCGGCCAGCGTGTGTCGGCGGAAGGGCACATCGTGTGTGGGGTCTGCCGTAACTGCCGCGCCGGTCGCCAGCATCTTTGCCCGAACACGACGGGCATTGGCGTCAATCGAAATGGCGCATTCGCGGAATACATCGCGATGCCGTCGTCGAATCTGTGGCCAATTCCGGATCAGATTCCCTCCGAGCTCGCTGCATTTTTCGATCCCTACGGCAACGCGGCGCATTGCGCGCTGGAATTCGACCTGATTGGCGAAGACGTGCTGATCACTGGTGCCGGCCCGATTGGCGTGATCGCCGCTGGCATTTGCAAGCATGTCGGCGCGCGCAACGTGGTCGTCACCGACGTCAACGACTATCGCCTGAAACTCGCTGCCGACATGGGCGCAACGCGCGTGGTTAACGTCTCCAAGCAGTCACTCAACGACGTG
>JBKJOY010000172.1:0-8434 GCA_046595415.1 Thermomonas sp. | reverse complement strand
ATGGCCGACACCGCGATCCTGGTTGCCGGCAGCGGACGCACGCGCCATGTGCTGGATGGTGGCGGCGAGCTTTTGTTGGTACGCGTCGAAGATCAGAAATGGTAGTTGAGGGTGATCCACGCGTACCAACAAAAGCTCGCCGCCACCATCCAGCACATGGCGCGTGCGTCCGCTGCCGGCAACCAGGATCGCGGTGTCGCCCATTTGCATCCTGCCCAAGCCGGAGTCGTCTGCGAAGCGCAGTTGGCCGGCCAGCACTTGCACGACCCATGTTTCGCCAGGCGCGACAAACATCACCATGGTGCCAACCAGTGGCCGATGCCAAAGTTGGGCACTGCAGTGATCGCGCTTCCACATCAGGTTGAAATCGCGCGTGGCGCCATCGATCAGTTCACCGCTAGCAGCGCGTTCGCCGGCGAATCGGAACCTGTCATGTGGGGGCAGCAAGTCGTGCACGCTGCCGTCATCGAAACGCAGGCGCAAGCCATTCCCGGAGAGCAGGACCAGTTCGCGCTCGATGCCGGGGAAGGTGGAGAACGGCGCATCGGTTTCGATCTCGGCAATCGACAACCGCCAGTCCCAATCATTGGTGTCGCGGTCATCACTGCCGTGGACTTTCAGGATTTCCGATGTCCAACCGGCGCCGTTCTTCCAGCGCATGCGCTGGTAGCCGCTCGCCGGCAGGATTCGCGATGGCCCTGCAGAGTTCGGGGCTGCTGCGCCTGGATCAGTGTGGTTCATGCAAAAAGTGTAACCCCGCATAGGCGAAGACCCGCCCGGCTTGTACCGGACGGGCCTGCATCTACGGTGATCGCGCGTCTCAGCGACGTGCGACCGTCTTCGCTGCAGCCACGGGGCGAACACCTGGCTTGGCGGCAGCCGCGGCCGGACGCAGGGCGCCGATCACGATCCGGTCGCGGTTCTTCTCGACGGTCTTCAGGCCGATGCCCTTGACCATCGCGAGCTGCTCGGGGCTACGAAATGCGCCATTGGCCTTGCGGTGGTCGACGATCGCTTGCGCCTTGGTCGGGCCCACATTGATCAGCACGCGGTCGATGGTGGCGGCATCGGCCGTATTGATGTTGACGGTCTCGCCGGCAAGGGCGCTGCCCGCCAGCACCAGTGACAGGAGCAACGAGGAAAACAGGGTGGTCAGGGACTTCATGGCGATCTCCGGAGTGGGATTGAGGTGCTGGTGGCGGTGATCCGGAAGCGCTTGCTGCGATCCGGTGTGCACAGATTGCCGATGCGACCGCGGCAACGGCATCGGCCACTGCCGCATGCGTGACCGGTGCAGCACCCAGCATCGAGTAGGAAAAGCCCTACCCCACACAGCCGCGCAACAAGCGGGGCGCTAGACTGCCGCACTGGAATCACGGATCGACAGGAGAACCTGCACCATGGATGCAAGTCAGATCAGCACTTTCGTCGACGCCAAGTGGGAAGCGGAAATCGTTCCGCAACTGGTGGACTACATCCGCATCCCCAACAAGTCGCCGATGTTCGATGCCGACTGGCTCGCCAACGGGCACATGCAGCGCGCGGTCGACCTGATGGAAGCGTGGGCGCGCGCGCAAACGGTGTCTGGCATGCAGTTGGAAGTCGTGCAATTGGAAGGACGCACACCGCTGATCTTCATCGATATCCCTGCATCGGCCGCGGACGTCGGTGAGGATTGCGTACTCCTGTACGGGCACCTCGACAAGCAACCGGAAATGACCGGCTGGGACCAAGGTCTCGGCCCGTGGGAACCCGTGTTGAAGGGCGACCGGCTGTATGGACGCGGTGGCGCCGATGACGGCTACGCGATCTTCGGTTCACTGACCGCAATCATGGCACTGCAGGCGCAGGGCGCGCCGCATGCGCGCTGCGTGGTGTTGATCGAAGCCTGTGAAGAATCCGGCAGCTACGACCTGCCCGCTTACGTTGATCACCTCGCCGAGCGCATCGGCAAACCTTCACTGGTCGTCTGCCTGGACTCGGGCTGCGGCAACTACGACCAGTTGTGGTACACCACGTCGCTGCGCGGCATGGCAGGCGGCAACTTGACCGTGAAAGTACTGGAGGAAGGCGTGCACTCGGGCGATGCATCCGGCATCGTGCCGTCCAGTTTCCGCATCATTCGCCAGCTGCTGTCGCGAATCGAGGACGAGGCCACCGGCCGCATTCTGCTGGAGGGCCTGCACGCAGAAATTCCAGCGGAGCGCGTGACCCAAGCGGCCAAGGTCGCAGAAGTATTGGGCGATGCAGTCTTCGACAAATTCCCATTCCTGCCCGGCATGACGCCGATGGCGTCCGACAACACCGAACTCGTCCTGAACCGCACGTGGCGGCCGGCGCTGTCGGTGACCGGCGCCGATGGCATTCCAGCATTGGCATCGGCTGGCAATGTATTGCGCCCGCACACCGCACTCAAGCTCAGCCTGCGCCTGCCGCCGACCCTGGACGGCAAGCAAGCCGGAGAACTGTTGCAGGACGTGCTGCTGCGCGATCCACCGAACGGCGCTGAAGTCACGCTCAAACTGGAGAAGGCGGCGACCGGCTGGAACGCGCCCGCGCTGTCCTCGTGGCTGTCATCGGCGATTGAACAAGCGAGCCAGGAATTCTTCGGGCAACCCGCCATGTACATGGGCGAAGGTGGCTCGATCCCGTTCATGGGCATGCTTGGCGAAAAATTCCCGGGCGCGCAGTTCATGATCACCGGCGTGCTGGGCCCGCATTCCAACGCGCACGGGCCGAACGAATTCCTGCATATCCCGATGGGCAAGCGGGTCACCAGCAGCGTTGCGCGGGTGATCGCGGATCACCACGCAGCGAGCTTGCGCGGCGAGACTACCGGGGTTGCCGCAGTGGCCGGCGGCGAGCAGCACGGGGATCACGGCTGCTGCTGATCCAGGTGAAATTTCAATCGCTACAGCTGGCAGAATGCCGGCGAGTGCTTCCATAACTAGGAGAGACCAATGTTCGATGGCGTTCTGGCTTACATTTTTTTTGGTGCAATTATTGGCATCCTGGCGCGCGTGCTGAAGCCCGGCGCAGACCCGATGGGCTGGATCATGACGATAATCATCGGCATTGTGGGCGCCGTGATCGGTGGCCAACTTTCGCCGATCCTTGGTGTGACCAACAGGTTCATGATGTGGGCGATCGCCATACTTGTTGCCATCGTGCTGCTCTTCATCTACGAAGCAGTCCGCAAAAAGAAGCGCTGAACCCGGGTTGGCTCACCCACCAAGAACGCCCCGCACCGCGGGGTGTTTTTGTTCCGACATCAATCAGCCGATGCATCAGGCGGCCAGGCTGCCCCACAGCGTACGCAGGCTCAATACGATCACCAGCACGCCGACGACACACTGTACCGGTCGCGGGCGAACGCGCGTCACCAACCAGGCGCCGAGCGGTGCCGCAAGCACGCCGCCAATCGCCAACCCGGCAATGATCTTCCAGTTGCCCACGCCCAGCCCCAGCAGGAAGACCAGCGATGCCGTCAGGGTCACGAAGAACTCCACGGCATTCACCGTGCCTACGGTCGTGCGGAAGCCATTGCCACGCGCCAACAGATTACTGGTGACGATGGGACCCCAGCCGCCACCTCCGATGGCATCCACCAGCGCGCCGAAAAATCCCAGTGGTGCAAGGTGTGTCGTGACCCGTTTCGATGGGCATTCGCGAAACGCCTTGGCCACGATCACAACGCCCATCAACAAGAGGTAGCCTGCGATCCACGGTCTGAGCGCATCGCCATCCAGGCGCGTCAATAGATAAGCACCAGCCGCCGCGCCCAGCATGCCGGGCAGCAGCAGGCGCCGGAATTGTTCGCGATCGATATTGCCGAACGCGCGATGCGACAACGCAGAACTGCCGGTTGTGAAACATTCGGCGGCATGTACGGTGGCGCTGCTCACCGCAGGCGGCACGCCTGCACCCAGCAACAGGCTGGACGCGGTCACGCCGTAGGCCATGCCCAACGCGCCATCGACGACTTGCGCAACGAAACCGATCATGACGTACGGAAGGAATTCGACGATGGACATGCAGGCTCCGAATGGATGCAGCACGCTATCGCAATGCACGTGGGCGCATTGGCCGCGAACCGCATAAGCGCATAACCAGCGATCCTTTCCGGGCGTTGAAGCGCGGCCATAGCCTGCATGCTGCTTCCCGCACAGCGCCCCCAGCCGATGTCCGCCGTCCTTGCCTTGCCGACGCCCCTGTCCAGCGAACAAAGCGCGTTGCTGGCGCAGTTCGCCGCGGGCACGGACAACGCCGGCCTGCTGTGGGCATCCGGCTATCTGGCCGGCATAGCCCGCACGCCCGCGCAGGTCGCTCCGATCCATATACCCGCTGCAGCAGTGCGTCCGGCGACGGTGCTGTTCGGGAGCCAGACCGGCAATGCACGGCGCGCAGCGGAAGCGTTGTACGCCAAGCTGGAAGCCGCAGGACTGCCTGTGCGCCTGCTGCGTGCCGATGCCTACGCGACTCGCGAGTTGGCTGACGAGCGCCTGCTGTACGTCGTCATCAGCACCCAGGGCGAAGGAGATCCGCCGGACGACGCGATCGGGTTTGTCGAATTCCTGTCGGGCAAGCGCGCGCCGAAATTGCCGGGACTGAAGTTCGCTGTGCTCGGGCTTGGCGACACCAGCTACGCAGACTTCTGCGGCATCGCCCACAAGATCGATGCACGCTTGGCGGAGCTGGGCGCGCAACGTGTGGCCGAGGTCGGCCTGGCTGATCTCGACATCGAAACCGTCGCCGAGCCATGGCGGGATACGGCGCTGCTGCACGCACGCGAGGTGCTGAAGGACATCGCAGCAACCGCGCCTGTTACGTCGCACTTGGCAACGGTGACAGCGCTGCGTCCAGCGACAAGTTGGTCGCATGTGCGCCCGTTTTCTGCCGAGGTCCTTGCCAACCAGCGCATCAGCGGCCGCGAGTTCAACGGCACGGGTTTCCGCCGCTATGCTGCAGCTGGAAAAGACGTGCGCCACATCGAACTCTCGCTCGAAGGCTCCGGCCTCGCGTACGAGCCGGGCGATGCGCTTGGCATCCGTCATCGCAACCCGGAATCACTGGTTGCATCGGTATTGCAGGCGACCCAACTCGATGGCGATGCCGTCGCCAGCATCGCCGGTGAAACGTTGCCGTTGTCCGAGTGGCTGGCCAGCCGCCGCGAGTTGACCCGCTTGTCGCGTGCGTTCCTGACAGCGCATGCGCAGCGCGCAGACGCGGCGGAATTGCAACAGATGCTGGATGCAGGCCAGGCCGGCGGACTGGCGTCACTGCTGGCCGACCATCAGTTGATCGATGTGCTGCGCCGCTGGCCGACCGAATGGGATGAAGATGGCCTGCTGGCGATATTGCGTCCGCAAGCCCAGCGTTTGTACTCGATCGCCTCCAGCCGCAAGCGCGTCGGCGACGAAGCGCACCTGACCGTCGACATCCTCGACTACCACGCCCACGGCCACGCCCACCTCGGTGCCGCCAGCGGTTTCCTGGCAGCGCTGGACGACGGCGAAAACCTGCCGGTTTACATCGAACCGAACGAGCGCTTCCGGGTCCCGGCGGATGCATCGCGCGACATCATCATGATTGGCCCAGGCACGGGCGTCGCACCGTTCCGCGGCTTCGTGCAGGAACGTGCCGAAACCGGCGCGTCCGGCCGCAACTGGCTGTTCTCCGGCGCGCGCCATTTCAACACCGATTTCCTCTACCAGACCGAGTGGCAGGACGCCCTGCAACGCAAGGACCTGCATCGCCTGGACCTCGCGTTTTCGCGCGACCAGGCCGACAAGGTCTACGTGCAGGATCGCTTGCGCCAGCGTGGGCTTGAACTCTATGGATGGCTTCAGCAAGACGCGCATATCTATGTGTGCGGCTCCATCGCAATGGGCAAGGACGTGCACGTCGCGCTACGCGACGTCATTGCCGCGCATAGCGGTGGCGATGTCGATGCAGCCGGCGACTATCTGTCGCGCCTGCAAGCCGACGGCCGCTACAGCCGCGACGTGTATTGAGCCCTCACAGCAATCTCCTTCGCGCTAGCGAACGCGCAAACAGAATGAAGCCAACGCCATGAGCCATCCCTCCGTTGAAGACATCAAGGCCAACAGCCGCCACCTGCGCGGCACGTTGCTGGATGGTTTGTCGGACCCCGTGACAGGCTCGCTGTCGTTCGAAGACCAGCGCCTGGTCAAGTTCCACGGCACCTACCAACAGGACGACCGCGATATCCGCGACGAACGCCGTCGGCAGAAGCTCGAGCCTGCACACCAGTTCATGATCCGCATCCGTGCACCGGGCGGCGTGTTCACTCCGGCGCAATGGCTGCAACTGGACGCCATCGCCACCACCCATGCCAATCATTCGCTGCGCATCACCACCCGCCAGACCTTCCAGTTCCATGGGGTGATCAAGCGCGAATTGAAAGCGACCATGCAGGCGATCAATGCCAGCCTGCTGGATACTGTTTCCGCCTGCGGCGACGTGAACCGCAACGTGCTCGGTTCCAGTAATCCGCTGCAGTCGCGTCTGCATGCGCAAGTCCATGACTGGACGCAGCGACTGTCGGAGAAATTCCTGCCGAAGTCGCGCGCCTACTACGAGATCTGGCTGGACGAAGAAAAAGTAACCGATAGCGTCCAGGTCGATGAACCGCTGTATGGCGCCACTTACTTGCCGCGGAAATTCAAGATGGCGGTGGCAGTGCCGCCGCTCAATGACGTGGATGTATTTGCCAATGACTTCGGTCTGATTGCGATACTCGATCCACACGGCGAACTGGCCGGCTTCAACGTGACGATTGGTGGCGGCATGGGTGCCAGCCATGGCGATGCCGCGACCTATCCGCGGCTGGGCGACGTGATCGGCTTCGTCACTCCGGAACAAGTCCTCGACATCGCGGAAGCCGCGATCAGCGTGCAGCGCGATCTCGGCGATCGCATCGAACGCAAGCACGCACGCTTCAAATACACCATCGATACGCATGGCTTGCAGGCAATCGTCGCGCAGATGGAAGCGCGCGCCGGCTTCCTGCTGGCACCGTCGCGCGCGTTCACTTTCGACCACAACGGCGACCGGTTTGGCTGGGTTGAGGGTGAGGATGGCCATGGTCACCTCACTCTTCGCATCCCGGCCGGTCGCATCGTCGACAGCGAACAGGGACAACACCTGACAGGCCTGCGCGAAATCGCGAAGGTGCTCGCAGGCTCTGCTCCTGGACAACATTTTCGCCTGACCGCGAACCAGAACCTGGTGATTGCCGGCGTGCCGGCCGGGCTGCGCACGCGCATCGATGCCCTGGTCGCGACGCACGGGCTCGACCTGCATGCGCGTGCCAGTGGTTTGCGATTGAACTCACTGGCCTGCGTGGCGCTACCGACCTGCGCACTGGCGATGGCCGAGGCCGAGCGTTACCTGCCGGACTTGCTGGACAAGGCCGAAGTGTTGCTCACCCAGCATGGCCTGCTGGATGCGCCGATCCACCTGCGCATCAGCGGCTGCCCGAACGGTTGCTCGCGTCCGTACCTGGGCGAGATCGCCTTGGTCGGCAAGGCGCCCGGTCGTTACAACCTGATGCTTGGCGCCGACCATCGTGGGCAACGCCTGAACGTGCTGCATCGCGAAAACATCGACGAGGTCGCGATCCTGGCGACGCTTGATGGCCTGTTCGCGCGCTACGCAACGACCCGTACATCCGAACAGCCGGTTCCCGAAAAACACTTTGGCGACTTTTTGGTCGAAGCCGGCATCGTCACCCCGCTTGCAATACCACGCACCAACATCGCCATCGAGGTGGTCGCATGAACGCACCAGACCCAATCGCCGCCGCCGAGTCCCCGCAAGCACTCGCGGCGCTCAACCGCTGGCTGGAACGCCTGTCCGCGCAGGAGCGGGTCGCTTGGGCCTTCGAAAGCCTGTCCGGGCCGCACGCACTGTCGACCAGCTTCGGCGTGCAGTCGGCGGTGTCGTTGCATCTGCTGACACAGGCCAAGCCTGATATCCCGGTCATCCTGGTCGATACCGGTTACCTGTTCGCGGATACGTATCGCTATGCCGATGAACTGGTCCAGAGACTCGCCCTGAATTTGCAGGTGTATCGACCGCAAATCGGTGCCGCCTGGATGGAGGCACGCTTCGGCAAACTTTGGGAGGAAGGCGCGGATGGCTTGCAGCGCTACAACCGCTTGCGCAAGGTGGAGCCGATGCAGCGCGCACTGCGCGAACTCGATGTGCGCTGCTGGTTTGCCGGCCTGCGCCGCGTGCAGTCGCCGAGCCGCGCCGGCACCGATATCCTGGAGCTACGCGACGGACGCTGGAAGCTGCATCCGATTGCAGACTGGGACGAGCTCGCTATCGCGTCGTATGCCATGCAGCACGACCTGCCCGAACACCCGTTGTCACGACAGGGCTATGTCTCGGTCGGCGACGTGCACAC
>JBKJOY010000138.1:0-7734 GCA_046595415.1 Thermomonas sp. | reverse complement strand
TTGAGCGGCGCTTCGCTGCCGCCCGCAAGGATCACATCTGCCTCGCCATCACGGATGCGCCGCCACGCTTCCCCGATGGCCACGGCCGAGGACGAACAAGCCGTCGACCACGTCAGGTTCGGGCCAGATAGCGCGTGTTCGATCCCGATCCATGCGGCTGCAGCATTCTGCATCGCCATCAATACGGTGAAGGGTGGCAGCCGGTTGGCGCCGTCTGCATACAGGGCGTGGTAGCCGTCATCGATGATGTGGCCGCCGCCATAGCCCGTGCCGATGAACACGCCGGTGCGAAGCCGCTCTTCAGCATCCAGTGTCAGCCCGGAACCGGCCAACGCCTGTTCGGCCGCCAGCAAGGCGAGTTGGCTGAAGCGATCGAGCATGCGCAGCTTGGGTGGCGCGAAATGCGCAGCCGGATCGAAGTCGACCTGCGCGGCGATCGGGTTGGACAGGCGCGTGGAGAAGGGCGCATCGATCCTTCTGATACCCGAGCGGCCAGTGCACAGTGCGTCAAAAAATGCCTGCTCGGAATTGCCAATCGGCGACATCACGCCGATACCGGTAACGGCGACCCGGCGCGGTGTGCGTCCCGCCGGCATGTCGCCGGTCATCCTCAGCTGGTCGCTGCGGGATGTGCTTCGGCCGCACGCGCGGCCGTCCGCAAGCCATCGATGTAGTCGGCCACGCTGCCCAGCGTTGGAAGGTCCGTGGGTATGTTGTCGGCGACCACGTTGAAGCGATCTTCCAAGGTGAAGATCAATTCGATCAGCGCCAGCGAATCGATCGTCAGGTCCGCGAGCGGTGTTTCCGGTTGCAGGGTCTCCGGATCCAGACCATGGTCTTTCGCCATGACGTCGCGCAGGACATCGAACGTGGAGGCGTCTTGTGGGCTCATCCGTGGACTCCGAGCGTAGGTGGGTTGCGTGGCGAAGATGCGGGGGTTGGGTCAGTTGTCGCGACAACAGCTTGGCGCACTTTGCCCGCCGCGCGTGCACCGCGCGTCAACAGGGCGGGCCAGTGCTGCAGCACGGGTAACAACAGCCCCGCGGCCTGCGGACGCATGGCCAGGTGGGCGCAGGTGGCGGCCAAGCGCACGCGTGGCGCAAAACTCGACCGCCAGGCGCGGGCGTAGTCGCGCCCGACCGAAGACCAGTCGGACTGCGTCAGCGCAGGTGTGCCAGCGTTATTTCGATGCGCAATCAATCTGTCGCACAGCAGCCAGGCCGACTGGATCGCCATGCTCATGCCTTCGCCCAGAATGGGATGCGCCTCGCCTGCAGCATTGCCGATGGCGAAGCTGCCGTCTTCGCGCCACGCACTGCGGATGCCGGGCTGCAATGGGCCCACCGCCAGCCATGGACCGACCAGTTCGGCACCGGCCAATACGTCGGCGACGCCTGCGCATTCGGCTTGCACGTGGATCAACGCTGCTTGTGCAGCGGTGCTTTGCGGCAGTCGCGCGCGCACTGCTTGCAGCGCATCACGGCGGATGCAGAACGCCAGCGTGGTCAAACCGTGATCGCCCAACACGATGCCGCCATAGCCGCCCTTGAATGCGAGCACCGGCAGCAGGCCGGGCGTGAGCGCCGCCAACTCCCATGTGCTCTTGAACGCCAGCAAGTCGCTTCCACGATGCGGGATCCGTGCATGGTCGTCGCCCGCGAGGCCGTGGCGCGGCGCGGCTTCCCATGCACCGTGGGCATCGATCAGGAGCGGCGCGCTCAGTTCGACATCAGCCTCGGCAGCCGACTGCGACAGCGTGCAGAGATGCAGCTCGCCATCACGTTGCTGACGTTTGACCGACCACGGCTGCCAGACCTGTGCACCGAGCGACTTCGCCCGCGCCAGCAGCATCGTATCCAAATGCTCGCGCCCAAGCGCGCGACCCCAGCGGTGGGTCGGATGTGCCATCGGTGGCAACGGCGCCACGATCTGGCGCTTGCCCACGAATAATCCAACCTGCCGCAATGCGGGCCCAGCAAGCGCATCGAACTCCTCGCCGACGCCGAGGCCATCGAGCAGTGGCAGGTTGGAAGCAGCGATGCATTCGCCACACACCTTGCGGCGGGGGAACGCACGCTTTTCCACGATGGCGACCGACCAGCCTGCAGCGGCCAGACGGATCGCGGCGGTGCAGCCGGCGGGGCCAGCGCCGATGATGATCGCGTCCAATGCAGTGCTCATGCGCGCGCCGCGACGAAGCGGTGGCTGAACAATCCGGCCTTGCCTTCGCTGAGCCTCCAGCGCACATCGGTTGGCCACGGTGTGCTTAGTTCACCATCATCGAAACCGGCACGTACGCTGACCACTGCATCGTGCCGCGTCACCACGTTACAGCCGATCGCCCCAAGCAAGCGGCTGCCGATCAATGCCGTTGCAGAGCGGCGTGGCTCCAGGCAAACGAAAGCCTGCGCGCGTGACGCAATCCCATGCAACAGTTCGGTCAGGCGCGGTCCATCGAAGTGGTGCAGGAACAGATTGGCGACGATGATCGGTGCATCCCGTTTGGCCGGATGTGCACTCGCCAACCAATCGAAGACATCGGCCTGGATCACGTTCGGTGTCCAGCCGATGGCCCGGTAGCGATCCAGCACGTCGTCGCTGACGACGGGTTGCATGTCCAACAGGCCCAGCCGCATCGGCGGCCAGCGTTTCCTGCGTGCTTGCGCCACGCGCAACAAGACGCTGCCATCACCGGCGCCGAGTTCGATGATCTGCGCATCGGGTCGATTTGCCAGCAATGGGTCCAGCGCATTGGCCAGTAATCCTGTGGTGCCCATCAGCCAGTTGATTCGACGCAAGTCGCTACGTGAGCGGATGGCGCGTGGATCATTCGCGGGCAGCTGGTCGAGCAGCTCGGGTTCGACGATGCGCGGCATGTTCATGCGCGGCGGTTCATGTGCGCGCGCTCATTCCACGTCCAGCAATGCGCCGTGGCTGCTGAAACCCGCGCCGAATGACGCCAGCCACCAATGGCCACCGGGTTCGTTCGCAGCAAGCGCAGCCTGCAACACGAAGTACACGAACGCGCTGCTGAGGTTGCCGTATTCGCGCAGGATCGCGGCGCTGTGCACGATGTCCTTTTTGGACAATTTGAGTTGCTTGGACAGGGCGGCCAGTACATCGCGGCCACCCGCATGCCAGATCCAACCGTCGATGTCGCTGCGTTGCAGGCCCTCGGCTTGCAAGACCTCGTCCAGCACCTGTGGCGCATAGGTGGCGGCCAGTGCGGGCACTTCGCGGGTCAGGATGTTTCGCAGCAGGCCGCCGCGCTGTTCGAAGCGCAAAGCATCCCGATGGGTTGGATCGACGCGCGATGCCGCCCGCACCCAGCGCACGCTGCGCTTGCCCGGTAGCGGTGTTGCCGACAGCACCGCCGCGCCCGCACCATCACCGAACAGGCAAGCGCTGATCAGCACGCCGATGTCGTTGTCCAGGTACATCGCCGCACTGCTGACTTCCACGCAGATCGACAGCACCCGCGCGCAACGGCCAGAGGCAATCAAGGCCTCGCCGGTGCGCATGTTGGGCAAGGCTGCGCCGCAGCCCTGGCCGACCAGATCCAGTGCTTGCACATCACTGCGCAGGCCCAGCGATTCGGTGACGTAACTGCTGAGCGCCGGGCACAAATAACCGGTGCAGGTACTGACGATGACGGCATCGATATCGGCCGCCTGCAGTCCGGCATCTGCCAGTGCGCGCGAGGCGGCCTGCGAGGCCAACAGCGGCGCGTAGGTCAGGAAGCGCTCATGCAGGGTGTCGGGATCGATCGAGAACACCTTGTCAAGCGTGTCCACGGCAAAATAGCGGGCATCAATGCCGTTGTCGCGCGACAGCACCAGCTCGGTGACCATGCGTGCACGCCGATCCAACCGGTCGAACCATGGCGATGCCTTGAACGATTCCCAGCAATCGGCTTTCGTGTAGCGCCACTCGGGGTGCGCGGTGCCCAGACCCACGATATACATGCCACCTCGATTCAAGCTCGGGCGGCGCACCCGGGATGCCGGATCTTAATTGATGCGGGTGAAGCCAGAGTAAGCGACAGCCCCGAGTCAGCCGGCGTTGACCCGATCACGCACGAGTTGCATATCGCGCACCGGACGCACCTCGATGCTGCCGAACTGCGCCCATGGGAACTGCTGGGCGATGCGCATCGCGTCATCCATTGAATCGGCTTCGATCAGGTTGAAGCCCGCCAGGAACTCGCGCGTCTCGGCAAAGGGGCCATCGGTCACGCGGCTGATGCCTTCACGCACACGCAGGGTGCGTGCCGTGGCCGGAGCCTCCAGTTGCTGTGAACCATGCAGGCTGCCGCAATCGTGCAAGGCATCGGCTTTTTCGAAGCAGCCGCGCATCAGGCGGTCGTATTCGGTTTCTGGGAGTTCGGCCATCAGCGCGGGATCGATGTGGATCAGGGTCAGGTATTGCATCGCAGCTCCGTATCGTCCACACCGGGAAGACGATCATGCCCGCAGCCGCCATCGAGCTCAAATCGCGGGTTGGAAAATGTTTTTCGCGGTGTGTCGATTTCGCTGGCCCCCGTTCGTCATGATCCATGTAAGCAGCGATAAACGGCGCTGCCAGCAAAGGAGATCGACATGAAAGTCATGGTGCTGGTCAAAGCCACTGAAGCGTCCGAGGCCGGTGTGATGCCGACACAGGAACTGCTGGCGGCGATGGGCAAGTTCAACGAGGAACTGGTCAATGCGGGGGTCATGCTGGCCGGCGAGGGCCTGCACCCGAGTGCGCGTGGCGTGCGCATCGCATTCGACGGTCCTGAGCGGCGCGTGATCGACGGTCCGTTCGCCGAGACTCGCGAGCTGGTTGCCGGCTTCTGGCTGTGGCAGGTGCGTTCATTGGACGAAGCCATCGAATGGGCCAGGCGTTGCCCGAATCCCATGCCCGGGCCGTCCGAACTGGAGATCAGGCCCCTGTTCGAAGCCGAGGACTTCGGCGAAGCATTGACCCCCGGGCTGCGTGAGCAGGAAGACCGTTTGCGCGAACGCCTTGGCAATTGACACGAACACCAACAGGAGTGACAGCATGAAACTGATCCCGTATCTGATGTTCCGTGAAGGGAAATGCCGGGAAGCCTTCGCGTTCTATGCAAACGCCTTGGGTGGCGAAATTGTCTCGAGCGTGACCTATGGCGACATGGGGCCGGACGTGCCCGAGCACATGCGGCCGCTGGTCGCCAACATCCACCTGCACATTGGCGGTGCGTCGATCATGGGCTCGGACGCCATGGAAAACGCTGATGGCCAAGCCACGACCTCGGTGAATATCGAAGTGGACAGCGTCGAAGAAGCCGAGCGCGTTTTCGACGCCATGTCGGAGGGTGGACTGGTGCGGATGCCGATGGCGGAAACGGCTTGGGCGAGACGCTTCGGCATGGTTGACGACCGCTACGGCCAGCCGTGGATGGTCAATTGCATGACACCGGCGCCATAACCCAACCAACCCGACAAGGACATCCCCATGGCTCGCAAGCTCTACATCACCCTGCCCGTCAAAGACCTGGAACGTTCGGTGGATTTCTTCGCCGCACTGGGTTTCTCGTTCAATCCGGCCTTCACCGACGAAAACGCGGCCAGCATCATCATCAACGAGCACACCGGCGTGATGCTGGGAGTGGAGTCGCTCTTCGCCAGCTTGACCAGGAAGCCGATCATCGATGCGCGCATTGGTACCGAAGCGCTGCTGGCCATCTCGGTGGACAGCCGCGAGGAGGTGGATGCCTTGGTGGCCAAAGCGGTCGCGGCCGGCGGGTCCGCGCCGGGTGAGGCCCAGGACCACGGCTTCATGTACGACCACGGCTTCGAGGACCTGGACCACCATCAGTGGGGCGTGTTCTGGATGGATGACGCGCAGATGCCGGCGCAGTAACTGCATCCCGCGTTCATCTCCCGCTTGCAGGATGCGGCGGGCGATGCTGTGATCGCCCGAGATGCCAGCAGATATTCGCACTGACGCGATCCATCGCACGCTCGACACGCTGTGGCGAATGGAATCGCCGCGGCTGTTGGCACGCATCGCGCGCATCACCGGCAGTCTCGATGTTGCCGAAGAACTGGCGCAAGACGTGTTGCTGGGCGCGCTGGAACGCTGGCCGCGCGATGGCATGCCGGACACGCCGGCGGCGTGGCTGATGACCACGGCCAAGCATCGCGCCATCGACCACCTGCGGCAGCGCGCGTTGCACGCTCGCAAGCAGGGCGAATTGGCCATCGAACTGGAACTGCACGGAGCCGACATGCAGGGCGACGACGCAGCACGGCTGGCGGACGACGACATCGGCGACGACGTGTTGCGCCTGTTGTTCGTGGCTTGCCATCCGGTGTTGCCGATGGAGTCGCGGGTCGCGTTGACCCTGCGCCTGCTTGGCGGACTGAGCACGGCGGAGATCGCCCGTGCATTCCTGCAGGCCGAACCCACCGTGGCCCAGCGCATCGTGCGTGCCAAGCGCACGCTTGCGAAGGCAGCGGTGGTATTCGAAGTGCCGCGCAAAATCGAACTGCCCGAGCGTTTGGATGCCGTGCTCGAAGTGGTCTACCTGGTGTTCAACGAAGGCTATGCCGCGACCAGCGGCGATGATTGGATGCGGCCGGCGCTATGCGAGGAAGCGTTGCGGTTGGGGCGCGTGCTGGCGGGCTTGCTGCCGAATCAACCCGAAGTCTTCGGCTTGCTCGCCTTGATGGAATTGCAGGCCTCGCGCATGCCAGCGCGGACCCAGGCCGATGGCACGCCGATCCTGTTGCCCGACCAGAATCGCGCGCGTTGGGATCGCCTGCAGATCCAGCGTGGCTTGGCAGCGCTGGAACGCTCGCGACGCTTGGGCGGAGAACGCGGTGCGTATGCGCTTCAGGCCGCCATCGCTGCGTGCCATGCACGCGCGCTGCGAATGCAGGACACCGATTGGCCACGCATCGCCGCCTTGTATGCGCAGCTGGCGCAGGTGATGCCGTCGCCGGTGGTCGAACTCAACCGCGCCGTTGCCGTCAGTCGCACGCAAGGTGCCGCGGCTGGCTTGGCCCTCGTGGATGCATTGAACGACGCAGCGCAGCTTCGCGACTACGCGCCATTGCCGGCGGTGCGCGGGGATTTGCTGCAGCAATTAGGTCGCCTGGATGACGCGCGCGACGCGTTTGCATTGGCGGCATCGCTCACCGGCAATGCACGTGAGCGGGCCGTCCTGCTGGCCCGTGCGCAGGCGTGCGAGGTCATTCAAAAATCAGCGTGACGGATTGCCGCCGCTGCGCCTGGTCATGACACATGCCTTCACATGTTCCGGAACAGCGCCATGAATGGCACGCTGACGGTCAGGGTTTCAGGGCGATTCTTCAAGCGAACGATGCCGCGGCCGACGTCATCGCGGGTGATGCCGGCGATCGCCTTCAAATTGACGATGGTCGAACGATGGATCTGCTTGAAGTCGGCCGGATCCAGCACCGCCACCAGTTCCTTGATCGGTGTGCGCAACAACGCTTCACCTTCGGCGGTCATGACCGTCGTGTATTTGTTGTCGGCGCGGAAATAAGCGACGTCATCCACCAGGATCAGCCGGGTTTCCTTGCCGGCGCTGGCGGTGATCCAGGTCAGCGGTTCGCGTGCCTCGTTCGCACGCGATGTCGCGCCGAGGTGTTCGATCAATGCCGCAAGCGTGGCCGCGTCCGGATTGCCGCTGCGGGCCTGCAGGCGTTCGATCGTGGCGGCCAGGCGTTCGGGCTGGACCGG
>JBKJOY010000132.1:0-5997 GCA_046595415.1 Thermomonas sp. | reverse complement strand
GTCTAACCGAGCCGGTCTAGTTGAGCCGGTCTAGCTGAGCCGGTCTAGCTGAGCCGGTCTAGCTGAGCCGATCCAGCCAGGGTTGAATGGCCGCCATCAAGCCACCCGACAAGGCGCCGGTCGTCCCAATGGCGATGATTCCCGCGGTCCAAGCCACCAGCATCATGGCGCCGTCGCGCTCCAGCAGGGCCAGCGCGAACAGCAGGATCAGCCCACCCAACAGGTAGTTGGTGAACGGGATCGGCAGTGACAACAGCATGCCGAGTAAGAGCAGCAACAGGCCAGTGACCGCGCTGGCCAGTCGATGGTCCAGCACGACCACCAGGCGCGGACGCACGATGTGTTCCAGCCGCGCCAGCCACGGCGAGAGGATGCGTTCGAAGCGGGCCAGCGTCTGTCGCTTTGGTCCGCGTTTGGCGATGAATCCGGGCAGCCAGGGCGTGCGCATGCCAATCAGCAACTGGGCCGCGAGCAACAGCACCAGAGGGCCGCTGACCGCCCCGCCAATCGGGATCGGAATGAAGGCGGGCAGGGTGGCCATGAACACCAGCATGCCGAAGGCGCGCCTGCCCAGGCCACCCATGAGGCTTTGGAAGTCCAGGGTTTGTTGCTGATCGCCTTCGATCAGTGCGTCCAGCAGCGCGCGCGTGCCGGCTTCCCGCGTCATGCGAGTATCGGCCGGCCGATGCGGAGATTCAGGCTCAGGCGTCGCCATAGGCAGGCGCGGCCGGCTCTGTTATGCGCTGCAACAGCAACTTGTCGACCCGCGGCCCGTCGAGGTCCACGACCTCGATCCGCCAGTCGCCGAGGGTGAAATGTTCGCCGATGTGCGGAATGCGCCCGTAGTGTGCGATCACCATGCCGGCGGCGGTGTAGTAATTATGTTCTTCAGCGTCCGGCAGTCGCTCGCCGGTGAGTTCCTTGAATTCGTCGAGGCGCAGGCCGCCATCGATCAGCAGCGAGCCATCTTCGCGGGTGAATACCAATGGATCCGAATCGGCGATTTCGCCCGCCAGCAGCCGCCCCAGCACCGAGCCCATCACGTCGCTGATCGTGACCAGCCCCTGGATGTCGCCGTATTCGTCGACCACCATGGCCAAGGACTGCTGCTCCTCGCGCAGGATCTCCAGCAACTTCAGCGCGTGGGTGGATTCGGACACGAACAAGGGTTCACGCAGGGTGCGGAACAGGTCAGGTGCGCTCAGTTCGAGCTGGTCCAGCAGATTCTTGACTTCAAGGATGCCCAGCACTTCACTGTCGCCACCGCGGTAGACCGGGTAACGGGAGAATGGGGTCTCGCGCATGCTGGCCAGGTTGTCCTCGAAACTGCTGGCGGCATCCAGCCAGGTGATGCGGGTGCGCGGGGTCATCAGGCCGGCGGCGGTCTGCTCACCCAGTCGCATCACCCGGGTCATCATGTTGCGTTCGTCGATGTCGATGACACCCTGCTCGTGGCCTTCGCTCACCAGCATCTGGATTTCTTCTTCGGTCACCGCGTGCGCATTGCCGCTGGACAGGCGTAGCAAGCGCAGCACCAGTCGGGTGCACGCGGACAACATGATCACGAAGGGCTTGGCCGACTTCGCGAAGAAGTCCATTGGGTAGGCCACCAAGGCGGCGATCCGCTCCGGTTGCAGGGTGCCGATGCGCTTGGGGACAAGCTCCCCGATCAAACCGAACACGAACAGCATCACCAGGAAGCCGATGATGAAACCGATGCGGTCCGCGTAGGCCGCCAGCGCCGGCACCGTGGCCAGTGGTCCGGCCAGCCGGGGGCCAATTGATTCGCCGCCGAAATGCCCGATCATCAGGCTCAGCAAGCTGATCCACAGTTGCACCGCGGACAGGAAACTTTCCGGGTGATTGGCCAGCTCCAGCGCCTTGCGGGCACCTCGGCTGGTTTGCGCCTGCTGCATCAAGCGGCTCTTGCGCGAGGTCAACACCGCCATTTCCGACATCGCGAAGAAGCTGTTGAACAGCACCAGTACCGCCACCACCAGCAGATCCATCATGCGGGCGTGCCCGCCAGGCGGCAGGCCGGCGCGTCAGTTGCCCATGTCGCAACTGACCCGGTCGGGGCAGGCAAGAGGCGTAGCAATGTTCGTAAAGGTTCGTCCATGGGATGCGCCACGGCGCGCCGGCATCATATCAGCCCGCCTGCCCAAGCTGCATCCGAGCAGTCATGTCATCGAACGGTCATAATTCCGCCCTGTCGCCTCACGACTGGATGCCAGCGCATGTTCTCGTTGCAAACCATCTTCGGTTCCGGCAAGCAGTTCTACCTGTTGCTGGACGATGCCGCTTCCGCGGCCTACGACAGCGCCAAGGCGCTCCACGCGATGATGAAGGCGGCCGACCGCCAGCCTGCGCTGGATGCGTTCAAGCTGGCACGCCAGCGCGAGCGCACGGCCTCGGACAAGATCAGCCAGGCACTGGTGGACAGCTTCATCACCCCGATCGAGCGCGAGGACATCGAGGCGCTGGGCTCCGCGCTGTACAAGATCCCCAAGCAAATCGAGAAGTTCGCTGATCGCTATGCGTTGGCGACCCAGCACCTGGAACACATTGATTTCGCCCCGCGCGCGGCGATGCTGGAGCAGGCGGCGGGCGTGGTGGTGGAGATGGTCCACGACCTGGTAAAGCTCGACATCGATCGCATGACCGTGCTCAACGACAAGCTGCGTTCGCTGGAGAACGAGGCCGACCGCTTGATGCTGGAGCTGTATCGGGAAATCTACTCCGGCAGGCTCGACAGCCTGCAGATGTTCCTGCTCAAGGAGTTCTTCGAGATCCTCGAGAAGGCCATCGACCGTTGTCGTGAGGCCGGCGTGGTGGCCTACCAGATCGTGCTCAAGAACTCGTAAGGGCGCATCGCCATGCTGATCCTGCTGCTGCTGGTGATCTTCACTGCGCTGGTGTTCGAGTTCATCAACGGGTTCCACGACACCGCCAACTCGATCGCCACCGTGGTCGCGACCAAGGTACTGACCCCCGGCCAGGCGATCATCCTGGCGGCCGCGACCAACCTGGTTGGCGCGTTCATGGGGACTGCCGTCGCCAAGACGATTGCCTCGGGCCTGGTCGACACCGACGTGGTCAACGTGACGTCCCAATTGCTGATCAGCGCGCTGACCGGCGCGATCATCTGGAACCTGATCACCTGGTGGCGCGGCCTGCCGTCGTCGTCGTCGCATGCGTTGATCGGCGGCCTGTGCGGCGCCGCACTTGCGGCCTCACACAACAACTGGGCGGCGCTGATCTGGACCAAGGCCGGCGAGGGTGACTGGAGCACCAACAAGGGCCTGCTGTGGAAGGTGGTGGTGCCGATGATCACTTCACCGATCGCCGGTTTCACCCTCGGCCTGCTGATCATCAGCCTGCTGTATTTGCTGATCTCCTCTGCAATGCGTGCGGGCGGGCCGCTGGCGCGACTGGCGCGTCCACGCATGGTCAATGCGTTCTTTGGCAAAGCGCAGTTCGTCTCGGCGGCTTACATGGGTTTCGCCCATGGGCGCCAGGATGCGCAGAAGACGATGGGGATCATCGCACTGGCGGTGTTCGGTGCCCAGGCGTCGGGTGCGCTGGATGCCTTGCCGTCCTGGTTGCAGTTCCTGCATCCCGATGGTGGCAAGGACGATATCGACAGTTGGGTGATCGCCACCTGCGCGCTGATCATGGCCTTGGGCACGGCGACGGGTGGCTGGCGGATCATCAAGACGCTGGGCCACAAGATGGTCAAGCTGCAAACGATCGACGGCTTCGCGGCTGAAACTGCTTCGGCGACGATCCTGGTGGTTGCCGCGCATTTCGGCATGCCGGTGTCGACCACCCACAGCATTTCAACCGCGATCATGGGCGTCGGCTACGCCAAGAATCCACGCAAGCTCAAGATCGGCGTGATTGAACGTATCGTCTGGGCCTGGATCCTGACGATCCCGGCCGCTGGCGCCGTAGCCTATGGCTTGTTTACGCTGGTCGAGGCGCTCGGCTGGTCCTGACCGTTGCGTGCTGCACAGGCTGACGCTGGGCAAGTCGCCTCAGAGCAAATCGCCGCCCGCCGACATGCGCAGTTCCATGTCGTCACCGGTGCCGCCGATTTCCAGGATCAGGCGGTCGATGTCGGCCGCGTCCAGGCAGTGGTACGGCCGGTTCTCGCACAGTTGCAGGTAGGGCACGCCATCGAGTTCGCCGATGGCCAGGTAACCGACGCGGCTGGCCCAGTTGAATGCGAGCGCGCGGCGCGCATCAATGCCGGTCGTCGGCGCCAGAGCGGTACTGACCCGGAGGTATTCGCGGCCGTCATCGTCATGCATTTCCGACAGGAAGATCGCCTGATGCCGCTTGCCCTGCGACAGGGACAGTTCCACGCACAGCACGAAGGGTTCCTGCAGCGTCAGCTTGTAACCGGCCGTGAGGACATGACTGCGGATCTGCTCGAAATTCTGCATCGGGGGAATGCCAAGGCGCGGTTGCGTTGTCGCTATGCTAACCCGGATGCCGAACAAACCTGATCGAAGCGGTCCCGAACCCGAGCTATCCATTGCCGATCGGATCCTTGCCGCGATTCGTGCGGTACCGAGCGGCCAGGTTGCGGGGTATGGCGTGATCGCGCGCCGCGCCGGCCTGCCCGGGCGGGCGCGGATGGTCGCGAGGCTGCTGGGTGAGCACAGCGGTACCGGCCTGCCGTGGCATCGCATCCTGCGTTCGGACGGGCGCATCGCCTTTCCACCGGATTCGGAGGGTTATCTGGAGCAGACCCAACGCCTGCGCGCGGAGGGTGTTGACGTGCGCAATGGGCGGGTGCGAATGCCGCCTCCAGAGGACTCGCTGGATGCCGCGATCTGGCGCCACGACTGATGCCGTGCGTGATTGCACTGCGTATGATGCAGTGCAACGAAACCTGGACTGTCCGCGCGGATGTTGTCGAACTTGCCACGTGTTACCAAAACTCTGCTGATCGCCAATCTCGTCGTGTTCGGCTTGCAATGGTTGCTGGGCGAGGCACGCCTGGAAATCTTTGAGCTCTGGCCGCTTGCAGACGGAGTTTACAGCCCGGCAGGCGAGGGGCCGTCGTTCATGCCGTGGCAACTGCTGACCTATGGCTTCATGCACGATCCCCGCACGATCTTCCACCTGGCTTTCAACATGCTTGCGCTGGTCATGTTCGGTGCGCCGCTGGAACACACATGGGGGGATCGACGCTACCTGAGCTACTTCCTGGTTTGCGTAGTCGGCGCCGGGTTGTGCCAGCTGGCCGTGGGTTCCTGGGCGGTGTCGCAGGGTTCGCCGCCGTATCCGACCATTGGTGCTTCTGGTGGCGTGTTCGGATTGCTGCTGGCGTACGGGATGCTGTTCCCCAACCAACGCGTGATGCTGCTGATTCCGCCTATCCCGATGAAGGCACGCACCCTGGTCATCGTGTATGGCCTGTTTGAACTCGGCGTCGGGATCACTGGATTGCAGCCAGGCGTGGCCCATTTCGCCCATCTGGGCGGCATGCTGTTTGGCTGGTTGCTGATTCGCTACTGGCGCGGGCAACCACCGTTCGCCAAGCGGCCGCCGCCGCGTCCGCGGATCGTGCGATAGACCTACTGGGGCGGCGCTTGATGCGAAGCGAGAACTTGCTTGACCATCTGGACGGTGGGATCGCTTTCATCGACTTTGCGTAGTCGATTGGCCAAGTCCTCGTCGGACAAAGCATTCTCGCTGTGCAGCCAGTTGAATCTCTTGCGCAGCTGTTCGGGATGTTCGTCTTCCGAGAAGAAATCGTACTCCCGCCGGAAGTAGTCAGCGCGGCGTTCCTCGATCTCGCGCAGGATGCGACTGCCGTCATCATTAACGATGACCAGCAGATTGCCTTTTTCTGATGGAATGATGGTGTAGCTGATCGATCTGAAATGATAGGCGGCGTAGCACACTGCACCGATGATCAACCAAATGGAAGGAACGGCAGATTGCCGTTCGTAGTGATTGACTATAGTCAACACCACGCCAAGT